>CAYQUF010000249.1:0-5397 GCA_964420595.1 uncultured bacterium | reverse complement strand
CTCTCGCTTCAATCCAAGATTTGAAGCGGAGGATTCTGGCGGGTTTGGCTAAAATTCGTCTACCATCCACTCCGAGCCTCGTTCGCCCAGATCTAAGGGAATGCCGATCGCTTTGCCCAAGCGGGGACGACTGCGGGTTTGGGCGATAAATTCTCGCACGCGATCGCTGCTGTCCCAACCGTTGAGATAATGGGCGATCGCTTCGAGATGCTCGAAATAGTCGGCTTCGCTCATGGGAAACGAGGCTTGCCCTAAGTATTTCCACATAATTTGAACGAAAATCTTGCCCTGGGTTCGCCGCAGTTGAACGTCATAGGCACGCCCCCATTTATCGAGCAGTAATTGGTGCAACTCGCGTCCGGTCATCGTTCGACTCAAATGGTTTTACATTTCTTTATGAAGTGCGATCCATCCCGACACTACAACGCTTGCGAACGCCAAGTCCGGTTAACATTCTCCATTTTATTGCAGCAGCGGGTCATGGAACTTCGCCAATTCTTGCTATTATGCCGATACCTCAACCATTTAGCTTGTTTCCCCGAGTTGTCTGGGGGGACAAAACTTAGATATTGTGGGTTAAGACAAATAACTTAACACAGACAATCGAGACAGTCATGACACAAGCTTCAGGATCTCCAGACGTTCCCAGCATGGGGCGGCGGCAGTTCATGAACTTCCTTGCTTTCGGTGCAGTCACGGGAACTGCATTGGGAGCGCTCTATCCCGTCGTTCGCTATTTCGTTCCGCCCTCGGTGGGGGGTGGTGGCGGCGGCGTCACCGCTAAAGACGAACTGGGCAAAGCGATCGCGGCGAGCGAATTCGTCGAAGCTCACAAAAAGGGCGATCGCGTTCTCGCTCAAGGCTTTAAAGGCGATCCGACCTACATTGTCATGGAAGGGGACGAAACCATCGCCGACTACGGTCTCAACGCCGTGTGTACCCACCTCGGTTGCGTCGTGCCTTGGAAAGCCAGTGCCAACAAATACGTTTGTCCGTGTCACGGCTCCCAGTACGACAGCGAAGGTAAGGTCGTTCGCGGTCCGGCACCCCTGTCTCTGGCATTGGTTCACACCGAGGTGAGCGACGATACGGTGACGTTCCAAGAGTGGACGGAAACTGACTTCCGTACGGGTAAAGCACCCTGGTGGACCTAAAGCTCTCTAGGTTCGAGTTGATTGGTTCGATTTTCGTAACTGCATAAAAATTCGCTACAGATGAAACAACGTTCCATGTTTGCGAGACTGCGCTACCGTGCCCCCCTGCTCAAACGGGCTCTCCTGGTGGCGATCGCGACCCTTAGCTTTTTCGTAGCTAGCGATGTCGCACTCCCTCAATCTGCCGCTGCTTACCCGTTTTGGGCGCAGCAGACGGCACCCGACAACCCTCGGGAAGCCACGGGGCGCATCGTTTGCGCTAACTGCCACTTGGCTGAAAAACCGACCTACGTCGAAATTCCCCAATCCGTCCTGCCCGATACCGTCTTCGAAGCGGTCGTCAAAGTCCCCTACGAAGAAGGCACCCAGCAAGTGTTGGGCGATGGCAGCAAAGGTCCTTTGAATGTCGGTGCAGTGCTGATGCTGCCCGAAGGCTTCCAAATCGCGCCAGAAGACCGCATTCCCGAAGAAATGAAGGAAGAGGTCGAAGGCGTCTATTTCCAATCCTATAGCGAAGACCAACCCAATATCGTTCTGGTCGGACCGCTACCGGGGGAACAGTACCAAGAAATCGTATTCCCGGTTCTCTCTCCCGACCCGCGCACCCAAAAAGACCTGCACTTCGGTAAATATGCCGTTCACGTCGGCGGAAACCGAGGTCGGGGTCAGGTTTATCCCAGCGGCGAAAATAGCAATAATGCCGTTTATAAAGCGTCGATTTCCGGTCAGATTACAAACATTGCCAAAGCCGAAAGCGGCGGCTACGAAATTAAAATCGTCGATGAGGATGGCGAAGAAACGGTCGATACGGTTCCGGTCGGGGCTGAATTGATTGTCTCTGAAGGTCAGCAAGTCGAAGTTGGCGACCCGCTGAATCAAGAGCTCAATGCTGGCGGTTTCGGACAAGTCGATACGGAAATCGTGCTGCAAAGTTCCGCTCGAATTAAGGGAATGATGGCATTCTTTGCCATTGTGGTCTTAGCCCAAATCTTGCTTATCCTGAAGAAGAAACAGGTCGAGAAGGTTCAAGCCGCCGAAATGAACTTCTAGTCCCGCGAGGCATCGGGTGAAGTTGCTTTTGGGCAATGCACTCGACGCTTGGCGAAACTGGAAGTCAGACCCCAGCAGATTCGCTAGCTTTGCTGGGGTCTAATCTTTTTTAGTACATCGCCAGCATCAGTTGCTTGCGGTAGGTGGCGGTGAGAGGATTGGCATCGCCCAAGAGGTCGAAAATGGCGATCGCGGCTTTGCGAGCACCGTCGTTTTTATAGCCGCGATCTTTGCCGACAATGTCGATAAAGTGTTGGAGTGCGGCTTCGTAATTGCCCTCGACCGCACGACAGGCGGCTTCGGAGAACAGGCGATCCAGTTCGCTGTCCCCGGCAGGGTTGTTACACTCTTGCTTGAAGCCAATCAGCGCTCGGATGGCGTTGGCGCGAGCGTAGTCGGCTTTTTCGTCCCGTCCAATGGGTGCAAGCAGTTGTTCGGCGCGATCGAGGCGATCCAGTCGGACGAGCCATCGAGCGGCTTCGATTAAGACGTTGCGGTTGTCGGGATAGCTTTCGAGCAACCGAGCGATAAGATTTTCGGCGCGATCGCGATCGCCACTGTCCATCAATTGGCGCACGGCGGCGAATTCATCGTCGAGTCGGGAGCGAATCCCGCATTTTGCCAGCAATTCTTGCAGTTGCGGTTCGGGTAGCACGCCGACAAATCCATCGACGATCTCGCCATTGCGGAAAATTCGCACGTCGGGAACGCCTTCGATGCGATAGGCTTGCGAGAGAAATTGGTTTTGTTCGGTATCGACTTTCGCCACCACGCAATCGTACTCCTGCGCCACCTTTTCGAGCATGGGTTTCAACATTTGGCACGGTCCGCACCAGGTGGCAAAAAAGTCTACGATGACCGGAATTTCTCGGGATTTCGCCAGAACTTCTTCTTCAAAGTCATGGTCGTGGACTTCAATTGAATGTCCCATCCGGATTCACCTCCACTGAAATTAAAGCTTGCAGCTTTCTATTTTAGGGATCCAGGGGGACGTTTGGCAGAAGGCGATCGCGTGTCGGGGTCAATGCACGGCTGGCGACTGACAAACAAATATCCCCTCCCAAATCAATGGAAGGGGACTGAATTGAGAACTCCCCAGGCAGGATTCGAACCTGCGACCAATCGGTTAACAGCCGACCGCTCTACCGCTGAGCTACTGAGGAACGTCTTTCTCTAGCGCGTTTCCTATATTAGCCACAGACCGATAAGCTTGGCAAGCCCTCTGGCAAATTTTTTTTGAAATTGTCCCAATCCGCTGGAGCTACAACCCCAAGCGCATTTGAGCGAGGCGCTGTTTCGCCACCGGATCGAGGGAATTGGACAAAAACCGACCGGACGATCGCGTTGGCGCGCGAGACTGCTTGCGACGGGTGCTGCGACGGGTGGCTTTGACCTCCCCCGCGAGTTGTTCGGCGGACATCCATTCCGCGCCGTATCCCACCGCCGTTAATTGTTGGGCGCGATCGGAAGTTGCAACGATCAATCGATCCTTGCGGGTGGCTTGGCGGCAAAAGGAGGCGCACGTCTTTTCAATATACGTATCGGCGGTTTGTCCGAATTTTGTATAGTGAATCAACAAGCGCTCGGTAATTTGTTCGCGATGGCTGGGGGTTTTGCAATAGTGGGCATCAAAAACAACGCGCGTCTCAAACCCTCGAAACGCGCTGTAGTTGACTAAGATTTCGGTTAAATCGCGACGAGCGGCTTCAAGTCCGCTGCGATCGCGCGTCTGGCGCAGGTTCGACCAGAGTCCGATTATGTTATAGCCATCGATCAGTAAAACGGTCTGGGATCGCAAGGGTGACATCGTTCGCACTCGAGATTCGGCATTCGCAATTAACAATCGATCGGATAGATATCCATCCATCATGGCATTGCCAATTGCGTTTTGTTAAGGGCAAATCGACAAACCCCTATAATTAGCCGACGCTCAAGCGCCGCTTCAGGCGATCGGAATCTCCAGAATCCGCCACTCGACCGGCTTCGAGTAAAAACCCCCCATCGCAGTAATCCAATTCGTCCAAACGATGGGTTACCCACAGCGCCGCGATATTTTGGCTGGCCACCAATTGCCGCACTTGCTCGACCAATTCGATCTGGCTGTCGGGATCGAGCAAGGCGGTTGGTTCGTCGAGTAACAAGACTCGGGAGCGACGGGCGATCGCCCCTGCAATGGCAACCCGCTGTTTTTGTCCCCCGCTCAGGGCGTAAATCGGTCGCCGCTGTAAGGCTTGCAAGTTAACCGCCGTCAGCGCTTCCTCCACCCGCTGTCGAACTTGAGGGAGCGACAGCCCTTCATCGACCAATCCAAACGCAATATCCGCGCCCACGGTAGGCATCACCAATTGGCGATCCGGATTTTGGAAGACGAATCCCACGGGTCGAGCAATGTCGATCGCGCCGCTCTCGGGACGCAGCAATCCGGCTAGCAGGCGCAGCAACGTCGATTTGCCGCTGCCATTGGTGCCCAGCAGCATCCAGAACTCGCCCTCGGGCACTTCAAGAGACACCGATTGCAGGACGGATTTGCCGCTCGACCAGCGAAAGGAAACATCGCGAAGGGCGATCGCCGTTTTCCGACTCATGAGGCGGTTAAGACTGCGTCTCGCTCACCGAGAAGAAACCGGGCGGTCTGCCTGCTGCCGCCGCGCCAGATTTCTGCGACACCTGAATCGCCGACAGTTCGCTCGTGGCAATACTCAGCTTCTTATCGGTTTGGCGATCGCAGGTTAATTCGAAGACCTGGGGTTCGCCCGATTGCATCGCCTCGCGCAACTGTTGGTAGAGATTGTAAGCCTCTTGTTCGTCCTTGCGCTGAACGGACAGGGGCATCGGAGTGTACTTCAGAATCAGATCGATGGTGAACATGCAGCGTTATTAATAAACGTCCAAACAGAGTAGTCGGGAAATTCTCCCTTAGTTTAGAGTACAGAATCTCAGTCGTCATTGGGATCGACGCGATCGCGATCGCCCGATCTTGGGATCGGGGGATGAAAAATTTGAGAACTTGCCTCTATAATGAGAAGCAAGGTAAAGAAAAGTAACATCCACTTACGCTCTGATTCGTTTTCTGCTCAAAGCGAGCTGAGTTGCCGTGGAACTTTGACAACCTGCACTTTAATACATTTACGGAGATTAGCGCTATGACAATTGCTGTCGGACGCGCGCCAGCACAACGAGGATGGTTCGAAGT
>CAYQUF010000248.1:0-5410 GCA_964420595.1 uncultured bacterium | reverse complement strand
AGCAATGCCCACCTTCCCGTGAAATAGAAAATCTACAACTGGATTTCAGATCGCGAACCGCCCGAACTCGATAACTAGATGGGAAGCGTTGGGAAACCAACCCCCTACAATTCCTGTTGCCCGTTGCCCCTTACCTTCCTCCCCCGCACGTGACTAACAACTGCTTTACCATAGAGGATAAAGGCGAACGACTGTTGGCTCGTTGGTTAGAATTGACGGTTAACCCCCTGCCATGGACAGGTGGAGACTTGCACGACACCCAATTCATTGTGAAATTGAAGGTCTTATGTCAGTGAATTCCCGATCGGATAACGATCTCTCAAACAACGCTCAGTATTTTCAAACCGCGTGGAATGAGGAAATCGCATCTGAGGCAACGTTCGCACGTCCGATGGGATCGCTTCGGCGACGCAAAGCCGCGATCGCGCTGACGGCGATTTGGAGCGGGACGATCGTGCTGCACTGGATTTCCTGGAGCCTTTGGATCGTGCTGGGACTGACGAGTTTGATGGGAATTCATGCGTGGCGAGTCTTGCGGGTCCGATCGCGCGATCGGTTGTTCTCGGCAACCGCCGACGGTGCCAGCGAGTTAGGCGACTTCCCTCGCATTGCCCTGTTGGTGGCGGCGAAGGATGAGGAAGCCACGATTGCCCAAACGATCGAGCAACTGTGTGGTTTGGATTACCCGCGCGATCGCTACGAGGTGTTGGCAATTGACGATTGCAGCAGCGATGGGACTCTCACGATCCTCAAGCAACTCGAGCGTCAATACGATTGTCTCAGGATTGTGCGACGGTCTGCCCATGCTGGAGGGGGAAAATCGGGAGCGCTCAATCTGGCGTTGCGCCTGAGCCGCAGCGATATTGTCGCCGTGTTCGATGCCGACGCGCGGGTACCCTCGGACGTGTTAAAACGGGTGGTGCCCCGTTTCCGTTGCGATCGCGTGGGTGCCGTGCAGATGCGCAAGGCAATCTCCAACTCGTCGGTCAATTTCTGGACTCGCGCGCAATCGGCAGAAATGGCACTGGATGCGTTTTTCCAACAGCAGCGGATAGCGTTGGGCGGCATTGGCGAATTGCGCGGTAACGGTCAGTTTATCCGGCGGACGGCGTTGGATCGCTGCGGTCGCTTTAACGAAGACACCATCACCGACGATCTCGATTTAACCATTCGCTTGCACCTCGATGGCTGGGATATCGATTTTCTCTCCGTTCCCGCCGTGGAAGAGGAAGGGGTTACCGGGGCGATCGCCCTGTGGCACCAGCGATCGCGTTGGGCAGAAGGGGGCTACCAGCGCTATTTCGACTATTGGCGCGCCTTGGTTCGCAATCCCATGGGAACCCGCAAAACTATCGATTTACTGGCGTTTATGATGACGCAGTACGTGCTGCCCACGGCGGCGGTTCCCGATAGTTTGATGGCGATGGCGCGATCGCGATTGCCCCTGCTCGCCCCGATGACTGGCGTGGCGATCGCGATGTCCCTGTGTGGCATGATGGCAGGATTGCGACGCATTCGCCAACTCGAAACGGGCGATCGGGGTGGATTTTTCGCTCTGGCTGGGCAAACGCTACGGGGTACCCTGTACATGATGCACTGGTTGGCGGTTATGGCGGCAACTACGGCGCGAGTTGCCGTACGTCCGAAGCGGTTGAAGTGGGTGAAAACGGTGCATCGGGGAGATGAGGAGATGAAAAGATGAGGGGATGGGAAGAAATGCGCCCATCGTTGACTACAAACGGCGATCGCTCCCTCTGCCACTCCCGCTTGCCTCGTCGCACCAATCTAACACCCGATTCCATCCCCACCAACGATCGGGATCGCCGCTGTTGCGATGGCTGATATAGCCGACGTGACCGCCGTGGCGGGTGAGGACGAGATCGATCGCCCGATTGCTGGTGCAGAGGGCGTTTAAATCCGAGGCAATCGCCGGATGGAATAACGGATCTTTGAGGGCGTATAAAATCAGCGTCCGCTTGCGCAGCGACGGCAAAAAATACAGGGGACTGCTGGCGTCGTAATACGCTTTGGTCGAGGAAAATCCCAAGCGATCGATGACCAATTCGCGATCGAAGCCCCGAATGCTATTGGCTCGCCGAATCGCCTGGGTGGAAATGGCATGGGGATGCCAAACTTGCATTTGTCGGGCGAGTCGTTTGAGCTGTCGCGCGATCGCCTTTTCGACATAACGCCCCATCGGATGTTGAACCAGATAATCGAGGGAGCGATCGGAATCCAAACTCGGGCAAATTGCCGCACCCCCTGCAATCTCGTCTTCGCCTAAGCCGATGTCGCCGCATAAGTCTCGATCTTGACCCGCTTTAATCCCCCACAGCGCCAATTGTCCGCCCAAGGAAAATCCCGTCAGCCAGAACGGCGCCGGACAACCCAATGCCTTCGCTCCCGCCGCAATTCGCACGAAATCTTCCCCTTCGTACAACCCGTCCGAGGTTAACGTAGGGGACAATCGCGCCGTCTGACCGTGAGCGCGCCAGTCAAACAAAACCACGGCGTACCCTCGGGCAAATGCTTTGCGTCCGAGCAATTGCAGAAACCATTGATTCTCCAAATTGCCCGTAATGCCGTAGGTGCCGACAATCGTTCCGCGCGGTTGGGGGGGGATGGCGATCCAACCAAAAATCGGCACGCCCTCGGCTCCGGTAAAAATCGTTTCTCGGTAGGGCGGTTGGGGAGCGGCGAGGGTGGTTTGCCAGCGGCGAGGTGCCCCCCAGGCAGCATAGAGGGTCATGACCCATTCATTTTTAAGCCACCACGGCGGCGAATAGAGGTGCAACTTCGAACTCATAGGGGGCAATGCCAAGCGAGGGTTAAGATGGGAGCCGATGAATCGCGGCAGAAATGTCGTAAGATTCTACCAAGCGAATAAAGAAGATGTAGCCGTGGGGGGCGAACTTCCCGCTCAGAGAAAAGGCTAGACACCACCTGCCAGAACTCTGGTCGCCCCAATCCCCCGCTGAACCGCAAAGGTGTTCGTGGGTGGGAGATCGAAAGAATTCACCCCTGGGGAAGCCAGGGATCTGCCTGGGTGAGAGGTAACTCTCAGGGGAGTCAGGGCGGGGAAACTCAGCCAAACCTCCGGAGGCTGTGTAAGGTCAATATCTCTCTTGTGGGGTGGCGGCAACGGCGGATGAAACAGGAAGCCGCGATTGAATCAAAGATGGCAATCGGCGGGACTTCACAGGTTTATATGTTAGGCGATCGCAAATCAAGATAGGATCGGGAATAATTTTGATTGCTGTTAATCCTTAGCGTAAAGTTTATGAAACGTTTTCTCTCTCGCGCGCTGGCACTTGTCTTAGTTGCCGCGATCGCCCTGACCGGTTGCTCGGCGGGATCCGGGCTGACGGGGAATTACCGCCAGGACACCCTGGAAGTCCTCAACAGCCTCAAAACGGCGATCGAATTGCCCGAAGGCACGCCCGACAAAGCCGAAGCTCAAGCCGAAGCCCGTCAAAAGATCAACGATTACATTTCCGAATACCGTCGCAACAATCGCGTCACCAATCTGCCCTCGTTCACCACGATGCGCACGGCACTCAACGCCCTCGCCGGACATTACAGCTCTTACCCCAACCGTCCGGTTCCCGAGAAGTTGAAGCAACGGCTCGAACGAGAATTCGACCGGGTGGAAATGGCGCTCAAGCGCGAGAACCGCGCCTAGGTCTTGCCCCTGGCGCGATGATGGATCGAAATCCCCGCCGCCACTCTCGGCACGCGATGCTCCGAGGGTGGTTGCCCTTTATCCAGATCGCGCCCGATTGGATTGAATAAATCTGTTGTATAGATACTGTTCGTCACTCAGACTGGTTCGCCCCCCCCTCTCATGAGATTGCTCTATTTACTGTTTGCTTGGCTCGGCGAGTGCGGGACATCTTCCCCTGCACGATGTCTGCTGTCTCGCGCCCTCGCGATGACTGTTTTAGCCGGAGGATGGCTCAGTCCGTCGGTCGAACCGGCGATGGCGGCTACATCCACCCCTCCGGGAACGTGTCAGCCTCCAGCCGAGGAAATCGAGCGCAAGGCAAGTTTGCGCCAAGCTGCGTATAACGGCAATGCCAATGCCAAACAACGCTATTTTGAGTTGGTCGAGAAACATCGATCGCAATTGCAATCGTGTCGCGATCGCACTTGGCCCGACGATCAAGCCATCTGGATTCGCCTCTATCCCTGCGACGTTCGACCGGGCGCCGTGGAAGAGTTGATGGACTGGATGGTCAATCGCGGCTACAACCAGGTCTATGTCGAGGTGTTCTACGACGGTCAGGTTCTCTTACCCGCCGCCGACAATCCGACGCCGTGGGAATCGGTGGTGCGAGCGCCCGGTTACGAAAATGTCGATTTGCTCGCGCGCGCTATCCAAGCCGGTCGGGAACGGGGACTGAAGGTCTACGCTTGGATGTTTACCCTCAATTTCGGCTACAGTTACGGGCAACTGGGCGATCGCTCCGACGTCCTCGCCCGCAACGGCGAAGGCGATACCACCCTGACCACGGTGGATACTAAAGATTTAAATTACGATACCGTTGCCAACAGCTTTGCCCATCAAGCATTTGTGGATCCCTACAGCGAGAAAGGACGACGGGACTATAGTTGGCTGGTGGATGCGGTCAAACAGCGCAATCCCGATGGCGTGTTGTTCGATTACGTGCGCTATCCCCGCCGTCCCGGAACGGAATCGGTGG
This sequence comes from uncultured bacterium, assembly GCA_964420595.1. Classification (GTDB taxonomy): domain Bacteria; phylum Cyanobacteriota; class Cyanobacteriia; order Cyanobacteriales; family Geitlerinemataceae; genus CAYQUF01. The sequence continues at coordinate 707 of CAYQUF010000248.1, read as the reverse complement.
TCACCCATGTCTCTGACTTGTGGATTTACGGCGACGCCGCCCAACAAGCCCTGTATCGGCGCGCGCTCAATCAGAAAGGACTCGCCCTGATCCGCCGCTTTTTGCAAAAGGGATACATCACCGTGCGCGATATTGAAGCGGTGAACAAGCGCTATCCCGATGAAGGCGAACCCATGTGGCAGGGGCGCAATTCCAATCCCAGCAAATCGATTACCGATGCGGCGGCGGCTCAACCCCTGGTGCAGCAAGAGTTGTGGTATCTCTCGGTCGCCCATGCGGTGCAAGGGATTTTAGATTTCTTGCAAGCGGCGAGTCAACCGGTACGCGATTCCGGAATCTCTACGGGAGCGGTGTTTTTCCCGAAGGGCAATCAATCGGTGGGCGAAGGGTTCGACTCTCGCTTGCAACCGTGGGATCGCTTTCCCGGTTCGATGGAATGGCACCCGATGGTCTATGGCGTTTGCGGGCATACGGGCTGCATTTTAGAGGAGGTGCAGCGCACGCTCAATTACGCGCCGGATGGAACGTCGGTGATTCCGGCGTTAGCGGGAGCTTGGGGGCAATCGATTGACAATCGCCCGCCGCTGGAGATTCAAATGCGCGATATTCGCCAAGTGGCACCGGAAATTGATGCGGTCAGTCACTTTGCGTATTCGTGGCAGGAGCCGGATGACGACCGAAATCGGAAGTTTTGCTCTTTGGAGTAA
>CAYQUF010000247.1:0-5417 GCA_964420595.1 uncultured bacterium | reverse complement strand
TATTGCAGCATCCGAAACGGAATTGGCGGATCGGAGGTGGGACGGGTTTGGAATTCCAGATGTAAAATGCGATCGCCCGCTTGCAGTAAAATTATCGAATCGGCGCGAATCGGTTCGGCGTTTAATTCCGTCCGCAGCACTCGCGCGTTTTCGGTTTCGATGCCGAGAATCCATTCGATAAAATCGTTGGGATAGGTTTCGGCAAGATATTGACAAATATTGTCGTAAGCCAAGGCAAATTAAAATATCGAGATTGCACTTGACGATATCTTAACCGAAATCACGATCGCGCTGAAGCGTTGATGACAAACACCGTTAACATTCAACTGCGATCGATTAACTTAACTTTGCCCTTTAGTTGCAATAACATTCAAGCTAATTAACGTATCCTTGAGCCGAATAATGCTGCAATCTCGAAACATCCCAAATTCAGAGACGCGCTCGTATCCCTCAAATCCGGCAGCTCTGATATACATTCCTAAAACGTCGAAGTCAAAACCGGCTTTGTGAACGTCAAATTGGTTGGTATGCGCGCCAAAAATAATTCGGGTTAAATGCAACCGTTCCGATGGCGATAACGTGGGATCGCAATACATCCAACATAGGGTTTGCATATCGGGAACGCTAATATAGAGCTTTCCACCGGGTTTGAGAACGCGATGCCATTCTGTTAGCGTGTTGAGCACTTCGTTATCGAGGCTGTGGTGAAAGTGTTCGAGGACGTGACTGGCATAGATTGAATCGACTGAATTATTGTCAAATTGGGATAAATTTGCTGCATCGCAGATAAAATCGACTTCTGGTCGATCTTCGACATCGAGAATTTTCCAGTCGGGATGGGGTTCTTTTCCACCAATGTGCAGGTTAATCGGTTCGGAATCAACCTCGTCTAGATCGATCTGCGATCGATAATCGTCCCACATTTGTCCGTAGGCACTTTCGATGTCGCGAGCAAATTTTTTCGTATTCCAAAGTGGCGATGTTTTGCGAGATTCCTGGAGTTTTGCAAATACGGTTTGGCGCAATTCGGGGTCGGTTCCCAATTGAATTCCCCACTCGATATATTCGTCGTCGGTACGAGCAATTCCTTCGGTAATGCCAGCATTTTGCATCATGGCATAGCTATTGCGCGCCGCAAATTGTTCGCCAACTCGGGTGACGATGGGAATTCCCATCCACAGGGTTTCTAATGTGGTCGTTGCGCCGTTGTAGGGATAGGTATCGAGGACGATATCGGCGATATCTAAGTTGGCACGGTGGATGGCTTCAGATGCGGCTGGGGGTAAAATTCTAATGCGATCGCGCTCGACGCCTTCTTCGTCGGCAATGGTTTCAAAAAAGCCTCGGATTGCCTCTGAATCGCCAATTAAACTTTTGACTAAGAAGTAACTATTTGGCACCTCTTTAATAATTTTAAGTTGCGATCGCGCGTTGTCTGGATTCCGTTTATATCCCGTTTGCGAACTAAAATAAACGATCGCGTCTTTGGGAATCCCCAGGCGATCGCGCTTCAAGTCGGGGACGTCCAGTTCAAATCCATCGACAGCAATGAATGTCTCGGGCAATCGCCAAATTTTTGGCGTATAATAGTCTTGCGCTGCCTCTGGCAGAACGTAAGGATCGGCGATAAAATAGTCAATTGCCGGAAGCTGCGACGAATCGTATCCTAGCCAGGTAACCTGAATGGGAGCGGGTTTGAGTGCCATGACCGCACACGCCGTACTGGAGGTTAGACTATCTAAATCAACCAAAATATCGATATTGTCTTTGCGAATGGTTTGATAAATATCGACAACCGATTTAGCGCGAGATAAGTCGCGAAATTCAGACACGCGATCGCGGATAGTTTGTTGGAGGCGATCGTCAGTTTTTTTGAGAGAATAGGCATAAATTTGGAAGTTGTCGCGATCGTGGTGTAGCAATAGCCATTGAACCAGCGATCCGATCGAATGTCGGCGCAAGCAAGCAGAAATGTAACCAATCCGCAGCGGTCGATTTTGCGTTAATTGCGATCGCGAAGGCAACCGCTCCGTGCGGATATTAAAGTACTCTCGAACTTTTGATTGCCAGAATTGCGCGAATCGACTGCGGAAATTGTGGGCAAATTCGGGGCGATCGTCGAAATAAGCAAAATTAGAAACAGTAGTAATTAAATTGAGAATATGATTCTCGTCGAGTTGGATGTCGGGAGATTGCATCAACTGCTCTAACAGTTCGAGTAACCGTTGGTGAACCTCCCGCGCGCGATCGAACTGACCTCCTGTTTGCAACAATCCCTTAATTAGCAAATAATGTGCCGCAATGCGATCGAGCAACGACTCGGCTTGTTGCAAAAACGCTTCGGCAACTTTAACGCTATCGGCATAGCGATCGATGGTTTGGTAAAGGTTAATTTGCTCGACCAATAACCATTTAGGTGGCTGAAATTGCGTGCCGAGTTCGACATAGTGCAGTAAGAGTCGTGGAGGCAGTTGCTTTTGATTAATCCAGCTCGCAATTGCCTGGAATAACTGTGGCGCGATCGCATCTGGACTCTCTAAAAATTTAACGCTCGCTTCCGTTAACTGAATAATGCCGGGATGTGCGGGTTGCAACTTCCAGAGTTTTGGTAAAATTTGAAGGAGCAGCCGTTCGGTATCGCGATCGCCTTGAGACGCTTGGAGGATTGCTAGAACCTGCGCGATCGTTTCGTCATTTTCTTCTAATAATTCTAATTGCGCCGACAGTCGAATCGACTCCAACAAATTTTGCAAATTTTCCGGGTCGAGTTCGCGAGTATGCTGGCGAATCACCCACGCCATGCGATCGTTCTGTCGCGACTCTTGTCGTTTCGCTTCCGCTTGTAAAATCTCAGTTAATTCAATCGTCCACGGCTCGATTTGCTCCGGATCTCCCTGCATCATCGCCATCATCCACGCCGCTTGAGCGTCTTCCTCTTGACCCTGCAACAGCAACGCCAAGCCGAGATACCAATAATTCGACATCACGTTCGGGTCGGCTTCAATTGCCTGTTCGTACAACCCGATAGCTTCGTCGTATTTGCCTTGTTTGAGGCGAATGTTCGCTTGCTGTTGGAAATCTGGCGATTGGGAAGACATAAGACTTGACTCGAACCAATAATAGTAGTTTAGGCGATACTAGCGAGATTCGAGATATCGCTGCCACATTTGTTCGTAAGCATTTTCCATCTCGCGGGTAAATTGCTCTCCATTCCAAAGCGGCGAGGTTTGGCGCGACTGTCGCAATTTCCAAGCAATCTGCTGGCGCAGTTGCGGGTCGTGTCCCAATCGCACTCCCCACTCGATGTATTCTTCATCCGTCCGAGCAATCCCTTCGCTAATTCCGGCATTGGTCATCATGGTATAGCTATTGCGGCTGGAAAATTGTTCGCCAACTCGGGTAACCAGGGGAACGCCGACCCACAGGGTTTCTAATGTGGTGGTTGCGCCGTTGTAGGGATAGGTATCGAGGACGACATCGGCGATCGCGAGATTGGCGCGGTGTTCGGCTTCGTGTTGTGTCAAAGGTAAAAATCGAAGCCGATCTCGATTGACTCCTTCTTCTTCAGCAATTCGCACGAAACAGTCTTGAATCGCTTGTGGGTAGCCTATACTTTTGACTAACAGATAGCTATTGGAAACTTGTTGGACGATCTTAAGTTGTTGTCGTACAATGTTTGGATTCAATTTATGGATTTTTTGAGTTGTGAAGTAGACGATCGCATTCTCCGGTAATTCCAATCGCTCTCGATTTTGGGTGGGGACTCCTACTTCAAATCCATCCACGGCAATATAAGTTTGTGGCAAGCGCCAAATTGTCTCGGCGTAGTATTCTTGCGCAGCATCTGGCAGAACATAAGGATCGGCAATAAAATAATCAATCGCAGGAATCCCCGAAGCATCCCATCCCAACCACGTCACCTGAATCGGTGCTGGTTTTAACGCCATGATTTTGCTAGAAGTATTTAGCGTTAAACTATCGAGATCGACGAGAATGTCAATATTATCTTGGTGGATTTGATTGGCAACTTTCTTGAGATCGGTAATACTAGCCCAGTATGAATGAAAGTAATCTGCATTCTCTACATACCAGTTTTGGATCGAGTCTTCCGGACGTCGGTTGTCAATCGAATAACAATGAATCTTAAATTTTTTGCGATCGTGATATTTAAAAATCCATCTTGCCAGCCATCCCACTGAATGCTTTCTGAAGCAGTAAGATAAATAACCGACATTGATTGTATTGCTTCGTGTAGGTCGATGTAAGACTAAAAAGTTAGCAAAATTGCTATTCCAATTTTGAAGATTTATCTGACAAGCTTTACTTATTTTGTTGTGCGCCATTCGATTTCGAGACGGTGAATCTCGAACGTAAGGCAAAAAGAATGTTGATGTAATTAAATATCCAACATCAGATTGCTTCAAATAAATTGAACTTTCCAAGTCGAATTCATCTATAGTCCTTTGCTGGTTTTGAACTGCCTGTTCGATTTCTGACCAATAATTAGTTTTCCGGATTAATCCTCGAATTAGCAAATAGTTTGCATTTATTTTTTCTGGTTCTGTCGCGGCAGCAGAATAACACGATCTGGCGCACTCTATCCCCAAATCTAGACAATCCGAATCTTGATATAATAACGTCAGGCAAGCAAGCGCCAAAAAGTTTTTAGAATCTAAGTTCAAACAGATTTTAACTAAATCGATTGCAGTATTAAAATGTTTCAGCGTGTAGGCAATCCAAGTAATGGATGGAAGTAAAATATCAAACAATCGACTACCATCATTTATGTAATTAGAATAGACAGTCACTAATTTTAGTGCATTAGGGTTTTGGGGAGCTGACTTTAAAACTTTCTGTACGAGCAAAGTCAGATTTGCTAATTTAAAGTCATCTTGCCGTGAAGATTGCAACCCTTCAATCAGATGCCATTCCCGGAGTTCGTTTCCCGCGAACTGTTCTAATTCGATCTCAAGCTGAGTTAACTGAATTAAGTTATCGATGTTGTCTGGTTTGAGTTCTCGAATGTGTTGGCGAATTGCCCACGCCATTCGCGGGTTATTTTGCAACTCTTGGTGTTTGGCTTCTGCTTGCAAGACTTCAATTAATTCTGTCGTCCAAGTCTTGATTTGCTCCGAGTTTCCCTCCATCATCGCCATCATCCAGGCAGCTTGAGCCTCTTCCTCTTGACCCTGTAACAGCAACGCCAAGCCGAGATACCAATAATTTGACATCAGGTTCGGGTCGGCTTCAATCGCCTGTTCGTACAACCCTACAGCTTCGTCGTATCTGCCTTGTTTGAGGCTAGCGTTGGCTTGTTGTTGGAGATTTCGTGATTGGGGAGACATAAGATTTGACACGAGCAGATATTAATAGTTTAGGCGACGCTAGCGAGATTCGAGATATCGCTGCCACATTTG
>CAYQUF010000246.1:0-5446 GCA_964420595.1 uncultured bacterium | reverse complement strand
GGCTGTTAGATACGGCAATTAATACGATTCGGGGTTTGGTGGAAATTGACCAAGCGGAACGCGATCGCACCCTAGAACATCAAATCCAAGCAGTTGGCGTGGGGATTGCAGCGGGGGCGATTGTCGCGTCCACCTCTCCCTTACTCTTTGAAAAACCCATCGCCGTTCCCTGGAAAGGGAATTGGGGGGAAAATTGGCATCCTTTTACGATCGCCGTATGGCTGAGTTTAGGGTCTAGTGTAGTGGCGTGGGGCCTGACAAAACAGTTAATTCGCTGGGGTCAAAACCGGCGATCGCGCCAGCACAAAACCATCACTCGCAAACCCCCCAAAATTTAGTCCGGGAGCCGTCCCCCCCCATTTCCTATGTTTTCCCCTCAACCTGCTCTGGGTCGCCCCTGGAGCGGGATTGGACTAGCGCGCATTACCCCCTACTAGACCAATCTAATACCGTACCTGCTATTATTCGGAAATGGTCGCTAAAATCGCGATTCCATCGCCTCGATTGACTTGGGAACGCCGCGAGTCAGGACTTCGCAACCATCGGGGGTGACCAACACGTCATCCTCGATGCGAATCCCGATTCCGCGCCATTTTTCGCCCACTTCCGGCTGTTCCTCGGCGGGTTTGATGTCCGGAGCGATATAGATTCCCGGCTCCACCGTCAGCACCTGACCCGGTTGGAAACTCTGCCAAACCTCTTCGCCCAACTTGTACGCTCCGGCGTCGTGAACGTCCAATCCCAGCCAGTGTCCGGTTTTGTGCATGTAGAACGGCTTGTATTTCTCTTCTTCGATAATCTGGTCGATCTCGCCCTGGAGCAATCCCAAATCCAGCAACCCTTCCACGATGGTTCGCAACGCCGCATCGTGATAGTCGTTAAACGGAACCCCCGGATGAATTGCCGCGATCGCCCGTTCTTGCGCTTCGAGTACGATGGCATAAATCGCCTTCTGCTCCGGCGTAAATTTCCCCCCCACCGGAAACGTGCGGGTAATGTCGGAGTTGTAATAGCCGTAAGCACAGCCCGCATCGATCAGCAACAAGTCATTCTCTTGCATCTGGCGAGTATTTTCGATGTAGTGCAGAATGCAAGCATTGGCTCCCGAAGCCACAATCGACGGATACGCAGGACCCATCGCCCCGTGCAAGCGAAACGTATGTTCGATTTCCGCTTGAACCTCGTACTCGTAACGACCCGGTCGGGCAAAATCGAGGGCGCGGTTGTGGGCTTCAGCGGCAATTTCGACCGCCTTGCGAATCTCGTCTAACTCCGTCTGGCTCTTGATTTGGCGCATCGGGTGTAGAATGGGCGAAGGATCTTCGAGGGCGATCGGTCCAATGCCGCGTTTGGGATAGGCGCGCACGAAACGCTGCCAGTGGTCGATGACGGTTTGGTTAAAATTGCGATCGCGTCCGAAGCGATAATAGAGGCGATCGGCTTTACTCAAATATTGGGGCAGTTTCTCGTCTAACTCCGCGATCGAATAGGCTTCATCCGCGCCGTAGCGTTCCTTCGCCGCTTCTACTCCCGTGCGATACCCCGTCCACGTTTCCTTCTCCGGTTGCTTCGGTTGCACGAACAGGACGTATTGGTGTTCTTCGTGGTGGGGCGCAAATACCGCCACCGCTTCGGGTTCGTTAAACCCAGTCAGGTAGAAGAAATCGCTATCTTGCCGAAAATTATATTCGACATCGTTGTGCATCACAGCCATTGGCGCGCTGCGAAAAATGGCTGTCCCGTTGCCGATTTTGCTGGCAAACCGTTCGCGACGCTGGCGGTATTCTGCTTGCATGGTGGATTTGGATCGTCTCGACTATTTTTTCTCGTATCTTAACGGGTCGATCGCGTCGAAGGCGGGTTATTCTTGCGACGGTTGCGATTCCGACGCCGGACTCGACGAGAATTTGTAACTGAACGTTTGAATCACCGGTCCGGTTTCGGGAATTTGTTGCGGCGTCAGGGTCAAGGTACTATCTGGCGAACGGCGAACCGTGGCTCCGTCCATCAACGCTAAAAAGTCATCCAGCGGGACTAAATCGCAAGTTCCGTCATCGGCGGCTTGGGTGCGATAGTGAGTGGGAATGACCAACTTGGGATTGAGAACTTCGATCGCCTGTTTGGCTTCCTGGGGGTCGTATGCTTTCGGTCCGCCTCCGACTGGGATTAACAACACATCCGGGCGACCCATGAGGATTTGCTGTTCGATATCGATGGGAGCCGCCGCACCGCCTAAGTGCAAAATATCGATCCCCGCTTGAGTCCACCGCCACGCCACGTTCGTCCCGAACCGGCGACCCCCCATGCGATCGTGGGGAATGCCGATGCCTTGAATTTGCATATTGTCGAGTTGGTAAACTCCCGACTCGCTCAAGAGTTTCGGACGTCCTGGCAATCCTTCCGTCGCGCCTTCGTCGAGGAGCAAGCTGCTAATTAACACGAGGTCGGCTTGCAGTTTTGGGGCGCGATAGCCTGCAGTACAGCCAATCGGACGAAACGGGTTGACCAGGATTTGCTTGCCGTTTCCTTTAAATAAAAAGCAAGTGTGACCGTACCATTGGATCGAGAGGGTATTGTTTGGCGTTTGGGGCGAAGATTGCGATCGCGCCACCTGCCACTGGGAGGTCAGACTGGTTGCCATCGCTGCAAAAATACCCGATATAGCGTAACGCAATAACTGTCGCCGTCTCATGCTTAATTCGTAACTCGTGATTGGTTAAATTCAAACGTTTGTCGCCAACGATGCGCGCGTTTTCCCCGCCAGGGAGGACAGAGGCGATCGCGGAAAGGGTTTGGAGACCAGACCCCTACAGCCGACCGAGAAAATTGCGCAGCAATTGCTTCCCCGATCCCGTCAGAATGCTTTCCGGGTGAAATTGTACTCCCTCCAGAGAAGGATACTCCCGGTGTCGCACGCCCATGATCGTGCCATCATCCGTCCACGCCGTAATTTCGAGCACGTCCGGACAGGTGGGGCGATCGATAACCAGACTATGATACCGGGTTGCGGTAAACGGATTGTCTAAATCTTGAAAGACCCCCACGCCAGTGTGGTTGATTTCCGACGTTTTACCGTGCATCAATTCCGCCGCCGAGACAATTTTCCCGCCAAACACCTGACCGATGCTTTGGTGTCCCAAACAGACGCCTAAAATCGGCATCGACCCCGCCAGTTGGCGGATTAACTCCAACGAAATTCCAGCATCGTCGGGGCGACCGGGACCGGGGGAAATAACGATTCCCGCCGCATCGGAGTGGCGTAACTCCTCAATGGTGACGCGATCGTTGCGATACACGCGAATGTCGCTGGCGACGGGAAATTCTCGACCCAACTCGCCGAGATACTGAACCAAATTGTAAGTGAAGCTATCGTAATTATCGATAACGACGATCGCCATCGGGACTCCTTCCGGTTGAAAATTAATTCGTGCCGACTACAGCGATAATGCGAGCCAGCAGCGGGGGAACGAGCAGCGATCCGCCCACGAGCAGCGACGCCAGAGCCGACACTAACACCGCACCTGCGGCACAATCCTTCGCTATTTTAGCCAGTTCGTGGTAGGTTTGCTTCACCGTCAGATCCACCACCGATTCGATCGCCGTGTTGAGCAATTCCATCGCCAGCACCAGTCCGGAGGTCAAGCCAATCAGGGCGACTTCAGCGGGGGCGAGATCCAGATACAGACCGAGGGAAATCGCGATCGAACCGAGAACGACGTGGATGCGAAAGTTACGCTGGGTGACAAAGGCATAACTCAATCCATTCCAAGCGTATTTGAAACTTACGATCAAGTTTGAGGCAATTCGCCAGGACAAATCCCGCCTGATTTTCTGGTCGGTCGAACCGTTGTTGGAGGTGTGGGTGGGAAGTTCGGGAGCCATAGTGTTGAACTTCGCGGGACTGGAGTGGGGGGCAGTGCGGTTGAGCTTCATAAGATTGCACGAGTAAGAGTGCGGATCTCGAATCGGAAGGGCGCGATCGCATCGGTGGGAGTTCCGCCTATAGGTTACTGCGTTTCGACACTTAAACCGATCGCCTTTAACATTTTTTCCTGTTGTTGCCACATAGCTGTGAGGCTAACCTCATCGGGATGATCCCACCCCAGCAGGTGTAGCAAACCATGAGCGGCGAGCCAAGCCAATTCCACGGTCAGGGAGTGTCGTGCCGAGCGTGCTTGTCGGCTGGCGGTTTCGACCGAGATAACGATATCGCCGAGACAGACAAAAGTCGGGTCGGGTTGCGGCACGTTCGCCTCCAGTGCGGCAAAGGCTAGCACGTCCGTGGGTCGATCTTGATGGCGATAGCGAGCATTGAGGGCTTGAATATCGGGATCCTCGGTCAGACGCAGGTTGAGTTCGTGGGTTTTATCCGGGGGAAGTGCGTCGGCTAAGCATTCGCTCCAGCACTCGAACCACTGCTGCCACGTTGAGTCGCTAATGCGATCGCTTTCGGACAATAGGGGCGAATCGGGGGAAATACACGCTTGCACGCTCAGATCGACTGGCATGGTTAAGTTTTACCTACAGGCGAGTCGCGAGTCAATCAGCGCGTTAAATAGGCAACGCCGATAAAAAATGCCAGCAATCCAGCGGTGGTAATAACGAAGTGCCGTAAAGATTTGCCGCCTTTGCGAACCATATTCCGCATTGCCAGTTTGACGTAGCTGGGTTTTGGCTCGTTGGATTCGGTTTGGGGCGTTTGGGTGGGAGATTGACTCATGGTTTATCGAGTTTGGGATTGCTAGAGACGAACGGTTGCCCTTTGGATTAGCTAATTCGCAACCACAGGGTAACAAACTTTAGCTGGAATGTAACGATTGATATTCGGGGTCACCAAGAATTGGTTCAATACAGCCAGGAGCGATATTCGGGGGTCGCCTCTTGCATGTCTCGATACAGCCACGCCATGCGATCGCAAAACCATAACTTACCGCAATACACCAGGGCGCACCCCAATAAGGTTGCCCAAATCGAGAAGGTGGCGACGCCAAAAATAACCAATAGCATCCCGATGCTCGATACCGCCGTCAGCAGGTGCGGCACGAAATGATGGTACTCGGGAATGGGGACGCGATCGCGATTGAGCCACACCCGTTCGCCGAATACCGCTCTCGACGCCCAGTTATCGGTGGATTCGGGTTTGGACAATAAGCGGGGATTCAACCACGTCCACAATAGTGCCACAACAATCGGCGCGATCGCCCACCAGCCGATCCAGGCACGGCTCCAAATTGCCAAAATTAACAACGGTAGCACGGTATTGCGGGTCCAGACGCTCCAGGGATTGGCGTGACGTTCCCAGGTGCGATCGGACATGGCAAACAGATTGGCAGTTTGTTGGTAAATGTTCGGCGAAGTCATAAAACCTGGTTTGAGATAATTAGTATTACGTCGGGTAGTCATGACCGATCGCATTGCGAACGAACCGATCCCTTTCAAATAACAA
>CAYQUF010000245.1:4270-5523 GCA_964420595.1 uncultured bacterium | reverse complement strand
CTTAAATCACGCTTTCGATTAATTCGATTTCAATGAGTAGCCTTTAGCTGCGATCGCCTTATGACAGCCTATCCATTCAAGTTACTGTTGCTCTCGACTCCCGTGGGACCGCTAGGTTCGGGACTCGGCGGCGGCGTCGAACTGACGCTGTACAATCTCGCCCAATATTTAATTCAACGGGGACACAAACTCAAAATTGTCGCGCCGTCGGGATCGGAGATGGACAATATTCCCGTCAAACAAATCCCTGGAAACCTACAAATCACGGCGCAAACCCAAAAACGCACCGATCCGATTTGCCTTCCAGAAAATTCGGTTTTGGCGAATATGTGGGATTACGCCCGCCAAGTTGAAGCCAACTACGATTTAATTTTTAATATCGCCTACGATTGGTTGCCCCTGTATCTGACGCCATTTTTCGATCGCCCCATTGCCCACTTTATTAGCATGGGTTCGCTCTCCGACGCCCTCGATGGCGCGGTGGAATCGGTGGCGCGGCAATTTCCCGATACGGTGGGCACCTACACCCAATCTCAAGCGCAAACCTTTCCCAGTCCAGACCTATACCGCTGTTTGGGCAGCGGAGTGGATCTATCGCTGTACGACTTTTGCAACAGTCCCCGGTCTCAATTGGCGTGGGTGGGTCGAATTGCGCCGGAAAAAGGACTCGAAGATGCCGTGGCTGCGTCCCAAGAAACCGGGATTCCACTCAAAATTCTGGGCAAAATGCAAGATCGCAATTACTGGCATCAAATTTGTGGCGACTATCCCGAGGCTCCCATCGAATATGTCGGATTTTTCCCAACCGACCAATTACAAGCCCATTTGCGCCAGTGTCGGGGATTGCTGATGACGCCTCGCTGGGTGGAAGCCTTTGGCAACGTGGCGATCGAAGCCTTGGCGTGCGGCGTTCCCGTCATTGCTTACAAACGCGGCGGTCCGGCGGAAATCGTGCGGGAGGGGGAAACTGGATTTTTGGTCGAACCGGATAGCGTGGACGGATTGATCGAGGCGATCGCCAAATTGGATAAAATCGATCGCCAGACCTGTCGCCAGTGCGCCGAAACGGAATATTCCTTAGCGGCGTGGGGCTCGCGGGTCGAACATTGGTTCGAGCAAATCCTGAGTAACACTCACCAGTGACCAGTCAGTCACCCGTCGTCGGGGTACTTCGCTTGCCCGCCCAGACAATCACCAGTCGCCAGTTGCCAGCGCAATCCGAGAATTAGGAGGGTTTGGAAACCAAACCCCTA
>CAYQUF010000245.1:0-4170 GCA_964420595.1 uncultured bacterium | reverse complement strand
CCTATGCTCCCTTGCCAACCGCCAACCCCGCTCCAACCGGGCGATCGCTTGCGTGTCATCGCGCCGAGCGGTTGCTTGCGAGAAACCACCGCCTTCTATAAGGGGATTGAAATCTGGCGATCGCGCGGCTATCGAATCGAACTCTCCGAAGGCGTCAACGATCGCTGGGGATACCTCGCCGGAACCGACGAACGCCGTCGCGCCGAATTTAACGACGCTTGGCACGATCGCCACTGTCGCGGCATTCTCTGCGCCCGAGGCGGTTATGGCGGTGCGCGATTGCTCGAAGGCTGGCAGGGCTCGAAACCGGATCGCCCTAAATGGCTGGTCGGTTTTTCCGATATTACCGGCTTGCTGTGGCGTTTGACCCATTTTGGCATTTCTGGCGTTCACGCCCCCTTGCTGACCACGCTAGCGGCGGAACCGGAGCGATCGCGAGGGCGGTTGTTCGATTGGGTGGAAGGTCGGAAATTAGAGCCAATCCACGGCAACGGTTGGGGTGGCGGTTCCGCGACCGGGGTCTTGTTTCCAGCGAATTTAACGGTGGCGACCCATTTGTTGGGAACCCCCGTGCAACCGAATCTCGACGGCGCGATCCTAGCCCTCGAAGATGTCTCGGAAGCCCCCTATCGCCTGGATCGGATGCTGACCCAATGGCGGATGATGGGATGGCTGCATCGCGTCGGCGGCATTGCTCTGGGTCGGTTCAGTCGGTGCGATCCGCCCCCCGACCGTCCCAGTTTCGGCGTGGAAGAAGTGCTGCGCGATCGCCTCTCGGATTTAGGCATTCCCGTGGTTTCGGATTTCCCCTTCGGTCACGAGGGCGAAAATGCGGCGTTACCCGTGGGCGTGATGGCAACCCTCGATGGCGATCGCGGAACGTTAGAAGTGTTGTCAGAGCAACAGAATGGGTGAGGGCGGTTCGCGAACCGCTACGGTGACTGTTTTACCCCCAATATTGCAGGTCTAACTCGCCGTTGGGGGTGAAGGTGGCGCGAAATTGGATTCCGGTGTCGCTATCGTCGTCCGCCTCGTTGGCTTTAACTAAATCCGGGAGCGGCGTTTGGTCGATGTTGTCCAACGACACTTGATTAATCGGCTGGTAACGAACGATCGCCCCGTCTCGATCCACCGAAATTAAATAAACTAACGGTTCCTCCCCTGTCATTTCCCCCGACCAGAGACGCAAAAGGCGATCGCGCAATTGCTGCGACAGGGCTTGAATTTCCTCGTCGTCGAATTCCGGTTCCGCCTGGGCAACTTGAGGTTGCGCCAACAGGCACAATCCCCAACCTTGCAGCAGTCCCAAACTCAATCCCTGAACTGCAAACGGAACGACGGACGACACGCGATCGGTAATCTCGTTGAGTTCCCATCCCAATTGCAGCAACGCCACCAGCCACAACAGATTAGCCACCGAAGCCACTAAAACGGCAAGAGCGGGAACGACAATCCACCACGACGCTCGAAAAAACCGACGCAGCACCCACCACTGGCACAGTCCCAAAATCAGAAAGCAAATCGCGCCGACAATTCCTTGAATCCCCGCCGAGAGCGACAACCTCGCGATCGCATCGGTGGGTTGATTTTGCCAAAGGAGGCGATTGATATACGCTGCCGTCACAGTTGCTGAAATAACGGCAGACAGCACCCAACCCGCTGCGGTGGCGACGATCCAGCGCCAATCGGGAACGTATCGGCGCATTGCCAGCCATTGGGCAATCCCGAGAATGGCTCCGATAATCAGTCCCGCCACCAGTTGGGGCAAAATGCCGTTTCCTTCCCCCGGAACTGCCCTCGGCGAACTATCAGGATATCCGAATAACCGCTCTTGCACCCGTCCGGCGACCGACATTCCCACCAACAAACCGATTTCCGTGGCGAGGACGAAACGCAATAGGAACGCCAAACGCTGGCGAGGGGCGATCGCGCGATGGGGATTGGCTGTCGGCGTTGGCGGTGACAACATGGATTAGAAATATTGCAGGGGCAATTAAAACGGGCGCTATTTCAGCGTAGAAACAGCAAACCACAATGGTAAGCTAACAAAGGCGTTGATGAAAACAACCAAAGGTAGGAAGTTTAATGGCGGGTTCAACCCAAGTTCCGTATTTATTAAGGGCAGCGCGTGGAGAAGTTTTAGATCGTCCTCCCGTCTGGATGATGCGACAAGCCGGTCGCTACATGAAAGCGTATCGAGATTTGCGACAGAAGTATCCGTCGTTTCGCGATCGCTCCGAGAAACCCGAAATCGCGATCGAAATTTCCCTGCAACCGTTTCGCGCGTTTAAACCGGATGGGGTCATCCTGTTTTCCGATATTCTCACCCCCCTCCCCGGTATCGGCATTCCCTTCGATATCGTCGAGAGCAAAGGTCCGGTTATCGATCCGCCAGTGCGCAGCCAGGAGCAGGTGGACGCGATGACGCCGCTGGATCCGGAAGCCTCGCTCCCGTTCATCCGCGAAATTTTACAAGCCTTGCGCCAAGAAGTGGGCAACCAAGCGGCAGTTTTGGGCTTTGTCGGCGCGCCGTGGACGTTAGCCGCCTACGCCATTGAGGGCAAAACCTCCAAGGATTATGTCAACATCAAGCGCATGGCATTTTCCGAACCCGCGCTGTTACATCAATTTTTGGGTAAAATCGCCGACGCGATCGCCATTTACGTGCGCTATCAAATCGACAGCGGCGCGCAAGTGGTGCAAATGTTCGATTCTTGGGCGGGTCAGCTCAGTCCCCAAGATTACGAAACCTTTGCGCTCCCCTACCAGCAGCGGGTGATTCGCCAAGTCAAAGCCACCCACCCCGACACGCCGCTAATTCTCTACATTAATGGCAGTGCCGGATTGCTCGAACGCATGGCACAATCGGGGGTGGATATTGTCAGCGTGGACTGGACGGTGGATATCGCCGAGGCGCGGAAGCGATTGGGTCCGGATATCGGCGTGCAGGGCAATATCGATCCGTGCGCCCTTTACGGGAGCCAGGAGTTCATTCGCGATCGCATTCTCGATACGATTCGCAAAGCTGGAAACCGAGGTCACATCCTCAATCTGGGTCACGGGATTCTACCCTCTACCCCGGAAGAAAATGCGGCGTTTTTCTTTGAAACCGCCAAACAAGCCGACCAGTTGTTGGCAACCCGTGCTTAAATAGGACAGCGTCGGGTTGGAAAGGCGACTCTCCCCACCCTGACTTTCTAATCCGACGGCGTCTTGTTCTTTCGCAATTAAGTGTCCTATGAATCGCAAGCGAATCTTCGTGACGGGTGCGAGTGGGTGCATCGGTCATTACGTCACAGAAACTCTCATTCGAGAAACAGGACACGAGCTTTACCTGCTAGTCCGGGATCCGGACAAGCTGCAATTCGATTACGAAGCACGTCCCGGCGTCACCATTTTGCAGGGCGATTTGCTCGATATCGATCGCTTCGGGGATATTTTACCCTCGATGAATTGCGCGATTTTAGCAGCGGCGTCCTGGGGAGGTCAGCAAGAAACGTTTGATGTCAATGTGGTTAAGATGTCGCGGACGCTGGATTTGCTCGACCCGCAAACCTGCGAGCAAGTGATTTATTTTTCGACGGCTAGTTTGCTCGATCGCGAGGGACATGTATTGCGCGAGCCGGCTCATTTAGGCACGGATTACATTCGATCGAAATACGATGGATTGACGCAGGTGAAGCGCTCTCAATTTCGCGATCGCGCTACGATTTTATTCCCCACGTTAGTGTTAGGCGGCGACGAGAACAAACCCTATTCTCACCTATCCTCGGGGTTACCCGGCGTAGTCAAGTGGATTGACTTGATGCGATTTCTGCAAGCCGAGGGGAGCTTCCATTTTATCCACGCTCTCGATATCGCGCGGGTGGTGGGTTACCTGGTTGACCATCCACCCGGAGAACAGCGGGAATACGTGCTGGGGAATGCGCCGCTAACGGTGAATCGTGCCATTGAGGAAGTTTGTGCGTATCTGGGCAAGCGGATTTATATTCGCATTCCACTTTTTTCCTGGTTGACCGATCTTTTAATTTCGGCGTTCAACATTCAAATGAGTCCGTGGGATCGATTTTGCCTGCGCTATCGGAATTTTACTTATGAAAATGCGGTCAATCCCGAGATGTTTGGTTTGCCAGTCTATTGTCCGACGTTTTCGGATGTTTTGAAGGTGAG
>CAYQUF010000244.1:0-5689 GCA_964420595.1 uncultured bacterium | reverse complement strand
GGATTTGGTGGAGCAGACCGTCGGGGACGACCAAGAGGCGATCGCTGTCGAGGCGATTGGCAATGGGAGCGAGGATGAGGTGGCTGAGGTCTTGCGCTTTGCGGACGGTAATGGCGAGATTTCCAGGGGTTTCCAGGCTGGTGTGAGGGCTTCATTAGCCCGAGTGCCGATCCTACGCCAAATTGTTAAGGCTCGGTTATAGTGGTCAAGGGCTAGGTTGAAATTTTTTAGCTCGTCGTAGGCACCACCGAGATTAGTCAGGGTTGTAGCTATCGCGAAGCGAATGTCTAGCTCTTGTTGGAGTTGTAAAGCCTGCTTTAAATAAGCAATAGCTTTTTTGTAGTTACCTTTGTCGCTGTAAATCTGTCCGAGATTATATAAACTTACTTGTGCGATCGCCCGTTCGTCGTCAACGCTTTAGCGTTGTTTCAAGTATCGAGCCTCACCGAGCGCCCCTCAGTCAAAATTTCGACCCCAATCGAGATCGTCAAACAATCTCGCAATCAATGCCATATTGAGTTTCAAAAGCTTCGATAACCGCTATTCGTAAACCGTATCGACGATCGCCCTTGGCATTTGTTGGTAAAACGCTTGCGCGATTCCGCCAGACATACAAGCCATCGTATCGGCGTCGCCAGTCGAATGGCAGATTCGAGATCGTTGGAGTCGAGGATCGCATTTTCTTTTATCCTTTCAACAACCGCATTCCATTCAAAGTGACCAACAGCGTCGATCCCTCGTGACCCAACACGCCAGCGGGTAGCGTGAGTTCGCCAAAAAAGTTAGCCACCATCAATAACACGATCGAAGTCAGCGCCAAGGTAATATTTTGCCGAATAATGCGCTGCGACTGTTTGCCGATCGCGATCGCCTGTTCCAGCCTCTCCAATCGATTCGCCATCAACACGATATCCGCCGTCTCCAAAACCACATCGCTGCTCGCACCTCCCATCGCAATCCCAACTGAAGCCTGAGTTAAAGCGGGCGCGTCGTTGATGCCATCTCCCACCATCGCCACAAAACGATGCTGTTGCTGCAATTTTTTAATCGCATCGACCTTATCTTCCGGAAGCAAATTGGCATATACGTGACTCACGCCCACTGTTTTGGCGACAGATTCAGCCGTAGCCGAGTTATCTCCCGTGAGCATGGCGGTTGTGGAAATCCCAAGTTTCTTGAGGGTGGTCTGTAGCTGAGCTGCCTTGGGACGGACTCGGTCGGCAACCGCCAAAACCCCCATCAGTTGATGTTGGCGGACGATCCCAATCACGGTTTTCCCTTCTGTTTCCAGTTGTCGTGCCTTCTCCGACAAAACCGAATCGATGGATGCGTCGATTTCTTCCGTGACAAAAGAAAGCTTGCCCGCTCGGACGGGACTCCCTTCCACCGTACCGGAAATTCCCAAACCGACATTGGCTTGCAGGTCGGTGGCTTCCAGAAAGGCAAGATTTTGCTGGCTGGCGGCTTGCACCACTGCCTGGGCAATGGGATGCTCGGAATAGGCTTCCAGGGAAGCTGCCATTTGTAAAAGCTGCTCTCTGCTGATTCCAGACGCTGGAATGCAGTCGCTGACTTGAATCGCGCCTGTCGTCAGCGTTCCGGTTTTATCAAAAGCGATCGCCCTGACTCGACCAATTTTCTCTAGCTGAGCGCCATCTTTAAACAAAATTCCCTGTCGCGCTCCACGGGCAATTCCCGAAAGCAGGGTCGGCATAATCGCCGCCATTAACGCGCAAGGAGACGCAACCACCAAAAAGGTGAGGGAACGGTAGATAGTGATTTCCCAACTCCATTGCAACAACAAAGGCGGTAGCGTTGCCAGCATTATCCCTGCCACCACAATCGCTCGCGCATATCCCCGCTCGAATCTTTCTAAAAACTGTTGCGAAGGGGGTTGGCTACTTTTTGCCTGTTCCACCAGTCGAATCACCCGTTGAATCAAACTGCTCTCTGGCGGTTTGTGGAGTTCGACAATTAAGGCACCGTTGCCGTTGATGGTACCGGCAAATACTTCATCATCGACCGTCTTATCGACTGGAATGGATTCTCCGGTAATCGGCGCTTGGTTGGCAGTACTATTCCCTTGTCGGATTATCCCATCAGCGGGGATGAGTTCGCCGGGTTTGACCAAAATGCGATCGCCGATTTGTAGCTGTTCGGTGGAAACCATCCGTTCTTGTCCTTGCTGCCAAACCCTCGCCGTATCGGGGGTGAGCTGCATGAGAGAACGAATATTGCGTTCCGTGCGATGCATGGCAATATTTTCCAAGGCACCGCTGATGGCAAAAATCAAAATCAAAATTGCGCCATCCACCAGCAGATAGTATTCCTGCTGCCACAATCCCAAAATGGATGCTCCCACCGCCGCCACAACCATGAGCAAATCTACATCCAATTCCCGCTCTTGCCAGAGAGTTGTCAGCCCTTCCCGCGCGCTTTCGCAACCACCAATCACGTAGGCAGCCAGCAAGATCCAAATGCCACCTCCCACCCAATTTGCATTCAGAGACAGCCAACCGAGAGCCGTCAAAACCGCACAAGCGACGGCTGCAAACGCATCGGGATAGGCTTGCCACCAAGTATGAAACCGCTTTTGCCAAGGGGTGAAGAACAAATTCGCCATAGAATAGAGACTTGTAGAATCGTTTCTTTGAGGCTAAACCTTGACATTAGTGTTAAAGTCAAGGCATTGGCGAATTGTCTGGGTATGCTGACGATTAAAGAACTCACCCAAACCGTCGGTCGCGGCGTTACCCCGCGCATGGTGCGGCACTACCATCAAATTGGCTTGCTGCCGCCGCCAAAACGTTCTGCCAGCAACTATCGTCTCTACAGCGAAGCTGACGTGCAGCGGTTGCAGCAAATTGTTGCCCTGAAGGCACAAGGGTTTCAGCTCTCCCATATCCAGGACATTTTAGCCAGTCAGGAAGATGCGACTGAGGCAGATGCCTTGGGACAAAGGTTGCAGCAGCAGTACCAAAACGTCGTGCAAAAGTTAGTGAAGCTGCGACAAACGGCAATGGCGTTGGAAAGTTTGATCGGACGCGATCGCTTTTGCGAGTCCAAGCAAGCCGAGGCATTAGCTCAACTGCAATTATTAGAGATAGAAACCCAAACGGCGCAATCTTTAAGTGAGGAACTCTGGCAGCATTTGGATGCTGGGATCGCGAACCATCCGGAGAATTTTCGGGAAGCGTTGCAACGGTTGCTGCCCGACCTGTCGCAACGCCCGGAAATCGAAGTCGATATTTTATCTCACTTAGTTTTAGCCTGTGGGGATGTGAGTTTGGCAACTTTCGTTCGTTTGAGCCAAGCTGCGATTAAGGCGGGTCGCGAGCATTTGAGTGCGGGGTGTACGGTTGTGGGCGATGTCATTCCGGTGACGGACACCCTGGATAAAACGCGCCTGGCTCATTTGGGATGTAAATGGACGAGCTTAATCGAAGATCCCCATATCTGCAATGCTGCTGAAGCTGAAGAAATGTTTTGGCAAGAGACTCACTGGCAGCAACGGTTTGCAGAACTAATCGACGGCAATATCTGGGTGGTGGGGTACGCTCCCTCAGTGTTGGTCAAAATCTGCGAAGCGGTGGAAAATTGGGGTTGCCAGCCAGCTCTGGTGGTTGGATTGCCGATTGGATTCAGCCATGCGCCAGCAGCCAAACGACGGTTGATGCAGCTAGAAATTCCCTATATTACGATTGAAGGAGCGTTAGGAGGTGGCTTGTTGGCGGCAGTAGTTTTGAATCGCGTTGCTGCGTCTTTAATTGAAAAACCGGACTGTCACTGCTATTTAGAAGCTCGTTAGCGCATTTCCCGGACTGATGGGTTATACTTCCCAGATGAGCTGTTGCCTGTTGCCTTTTAACGTTGTTTCGAGTTTCTATCTCCCCTAAATTAACGCACATCGATCGCGAAGAAAGCTACCGTCAGCTCCGACAGCAGCAATTGGCGCGATCGCAGTAACAACCGACCTTATTTTAGCCCAAGTTTTTCGGTAAGGGCTAGGGGTTGATGGTTGCTGCGATTAGTCGTCGATCCCTCCAGTAGTATATGGAAAGGTGGGCATTTTTAGTTTTAATGGATTGAGACGATTGGGAATCGATCGGCAATACCCACCCTACGTTTTTTTTAATCTCGTTTTTTCAGATCTCGGAAGTCGTTTTGGGTCGATCGCGTTTGAGCATGAAACTTGCCACTATAATGCCAACGATCGCCAATCCAGCCATTGGATAAAACGCATACGTATAGCTCCCAAACCAATCGCGCATTTGTCCCGATACGAGAGTTCCCAACAATGCTCCCACCCCATAGGCGGTAAACACGATGCCGTAATTTTGGGCGTAGTCGTCGGGATTAAACAATTTTAAAGTGGTCGTCGGCGCGATCGCCAACCAGCCCCCCAAACAAAACCAAAACAGACAAAATGCAACCAAATAGGTCGCCACTTGTCCCTCCCTTGCATTCACCATTAAAATACAAGCGATTAAAATCAACACATAAGACCCGATCGCCACATGCTTCGGTTTAAAGCGATCGCTCAACCAGCCAAACAGAGGGCGACTCCCCCCATTAAACAGGGCAAATAACGCCACGCTGTTCGCCGCGACCCTCGAATCGATCTCGATGAGTTCCTGACCCACCGGACTGGAAATGCCAATGGCACTCAATCCCACAAAAGTTCCGATGGTATAACAAATCCACAGCCCGTAAAACGAGGGACTTCTCAGTAAATGGGTCGGATAGGTTGTGATGGCGGGAATTTTCCGAGCAGCGGACAACTTCTCCGTCGGTCGCCAACAAGTGGGAGGAAATTTCATCGTAGTGGCGATCGCGAGAATAATTATCATAAATGCAATGCCTAACACGCGCAAGCTGGGTTGGACGCCGTAAGCGTCAATTAAATTTTTGGCTAAGGGCGCAGTAATCAGGGGAGATAATCCGAATCCGACAAGAATTAATCCCACTGTCAATCCTTTTTTGTCGGGAAACCAGCGAGCGGCAACGGCGATCGGGACGCCGTAAGTAATGCCCACTCCAATACCGGCGATCGCGCCGTAAGTGAGGGTCATGGTGACAATATTTCCCGAAAAGCTAGCGAGAATGTAGCCCAAACCGACCACGATTCCGCCAATCGCTGTCATGATTCGAGTGCCAATTCGCGAGATGTAAAATCCGGCGATCGGCATGACAATTGCATAACATAAGAGCGCGATGGTATAGGGAAACAGACTTTCTGTGGCGCTCAGGTTGAGTTCGTCTTCTAGGGGATTTCTAAAAACGCTCCAAGAGTAAACCGTTCCCAAACAGAGCAAAACGGTCATTCCCAGGGGGATTAGCAGCCATCTTCCCCGCTGGGCGGGGAGTCCCAAAACTTTCAATTCTGAATAATTGGGAGGAATTGTCATTGACGATCGCTCCTTAATTTAATTATAGATGCACCACAAATTATGCCCCTCATCGGGGGCAGTTGAAAGTTTCTTTAGATACTCTTTAGTTGAGCAAGTGTCCCTCAGCTCGTTCGTAGTCAACGCTTTAGCGTTGCTTCCCCAGATCGCCCCTCAACTGAAGTCCCCCGTTCGTAGTCAACGCTTTAGCGTTGCTTCCCCAGATCGCCCCTCAACTGAAGTCCCCCGTTCGTAGTCAACGCTTTAGCGTTGCTTCCCCAGATCGCCCCTCAACTGAAGTC
>CAYQUF010000243.1:1993-5711 GCA_964420595.1 uncultured bacterium | reverse complement strand
TAACCCTTAAACCAACGCATCAACATCGACCCTTAAATCGCCACTCTTCCCGTCGGAAGGGTGGTATTTATTTTTAAAAGCGATCGCGCTGGACTTAAGGGGTGCTTCGCTCGTCGGTCGGGATGGGATTGGGATTAAACCCGCGCCGTCCGCTACCCCGATGGGGGGAAGCATCGTCTTTTTGCTCGGTTTGAATCGAGAGAAACTCGGGTGCGGTGACGCCCAACAATTGTTGGAGCGGCAAAGAAGAGGTTATAGCAAGACCGAGCGACAAGCTAGAGAGCAGGAGAGATTTGGCAACACGCATGGGTAGTCCGGGTTGAGGTTGCTACTCTTACCCATACGGACATCCATCGGGGTGTCAGGAAATTTTCGATCTAACTGACTAATTCAATTAATTGTCATTAATCCATTAACGGTAATCTTATTTTAAAGATTCCGTAAAATAATAAGAACGTTATTTTAAATTATTGTAAGCAATTACAGCGCGATCGCCTCGACCAAAAGCCAATTTCCCGCCCGATTCCAGCGTCCCCAACCCGACATTCGCGCCTTGTTTGGATAGCTTTTAAACGCGCGATCGCACGTCGATCGCAGGGTGACGAGCGTCCAAAGGCGATCGCCCTCGACCGTTAAGGTGTAGGATTGTTCGCCACAGCGGGTAAAAATGCCGTCAAAGGGTTCGGCGGGCTGACAGTTTGGAGCAATTGCCGCAGTTTCTCCCACTTCGCCACTAGCGGGATAGCAATCCGGGCGATCGCGATAGTAGCGCTGCCAGTGCAACCAATCGGGGCGATGGGGGTCGAGATCGAATAGCGGCACTGTAGCGGCAGGGGCGATCGGATCTTGCCACAACGCCGCTTGCACAGTTTGAACGGGTAACTCCCTCGGCTGCACCCCCCGTTCGACACACAACGCCGCCGCCATTCCCGCCGCCTGTCCGATATTCATCACCGCCGGTTGCAGTCGCGTCGCGCCATTGGCAATGTGCGAGACAGAGATATTTTTCTCGCACGCCAGCAATCCGTCCACCTGTGCCGGAACCAAACAGCCGTAGGGAATCGCAAATGGCGTCCCCGTCACTCGACCGCCCCAGCGCAATGATTTGGAGTGCAGCGACCAGGAGCCGTCGGGATAGTGGTGGTCGTTGGCGTAGTTGCCGATCGCGATCGCCCCTGGCGGTAATTTTGCCACCCGTCCCCCCGCTACGGGGAGCAGATCTCCCTCGCACAGGGTTTGCACGCCTCGAATGCGGCGGCTTTCGCGGTAGTAGGGATGTTCGGCAAAGGCACCGCCTGCGGGAAAAACCCCTTCAGCCAATCCGTAGCGGCGACCCAACTGGGATTGAATAAAATAAGCAAATCCCTGACTGTGCCAGCGGGCTTCTTGACAAAACTGCGATCGCGCTTTGCGGGCGGGCGAAGGGTCGTTTGCGCCGACTAATCGATTTAACCCTTCCCCGTAATCGTTGCCCCGTTGGGGCCAATTCAGCATGAAGGTATCCCCCGGCAGCCGACCGTAATTGAGAAATTGGGCGATCGCGTATCCGTCCCACGCCCCAGCATATAAATTGGGGTTGTAATTCGGCGGTGGCGGAATTTTCGGCGCAGATTCCCCCTCGCCAAAATCGCGCAGCAGGACGACCCAGGTAGGCACCTGCACCGGATAGCGTTCGGTCAGCGGCGTCGGTTCGGTAGGAGCGCTGGGTTCGTCCCACTCCGATTGCCATTCCCACCCCCAGCGATAGGGAACGTCCGCTAGGGGGAGCAAATCGCCCAATTCCGTGCCGTCGAGGGTAATTTGGGCGCGAACCGTGAGAGTCTCGAAGCGAACTCCAGTAATGCGATCGCCCTGTCGCAACACCTCCCGAGGCGTTTGTGCGGCGATCCAAGTTAAACTGGGGAGCGATCGCGCCCATTCGGCAAAAATGCGAGCGCCCAGACGCGGGTCGAAGGTAAAAAAGCTGACCCAGCCATTATCCAAGCCTCCGGGCTGTCGCCGTTGCAGCGATCGCAGAAATTCGCCCCATATCCCCGTTTGAAACGCCGCCAATTCGTTGCCGTCGGGTGCCGAGACGCCAGCGGAGGTCAGCATTCCCCCCAACCAGGCAAACTCGCTGACCAGGACAGTCTTGACGCCGCGACGCGCCGCTTGAATGGCTGCCACAGTTCCGCCCGTCCCGCCGCCGACGACTAAGATATCGGTTTCGAGGGTTTCCACGATCGCCTCTCTGGTTGGTTCCGCTCGGTTGTTATAGCACGAGGGAGGGAATGGGGGATAGGGCGATGAGGGGATAATGGGGTAGGGACGGTTCGCGAACCGCCCGTGAGGTGAAGTCTGTTGCCCGTTCCCTATTCCGATGGCACCAACGCCGTCATCGGAACCCCGCGCGATCGCAAGGCAAGATGAATGGCTGCCAGCCGCCGTGCCCGATCGCGTTTGAGGCGCGCCCAACTATTGCCAAATCCCCCAGCTTCCAACCGTCCCGTAGCGGGGTTGATAAAGCTGTGGGTGGTCGCTTCCAAAATCGCCTCCATCGGGTTCAAACCGCGATTGCGAAACGTTTGTAAGTGACGCACATAATGTCGGGCGGCTTTGGGTGCCTGAGTTGCCAGATCCGCCCCTGCCACGATTTCGAGCAGAGACAACTGCATTCCGCGCGATCGCGCTCGAGTTTGAAACGCTTGAATGTGCGGCATCAACCGTCGCAGTTGCAGGGCATCCGCTTGCTGCGGCGTCGGCGCGCCGTGCTGGTAGCTGAAGGTGCCCAGATTGCGCTTGCCATTGCCCGGATCGCGGTGTCCCCAGTAGGCGCGGGTGTAGCCGCCGTTTGCCGTGCGCGTGCCCTCTGCCATACCGATCGCGATCGCGCCAGGAGAGTTCGCATCGGCAAACAACTGTGCCATCCAATTGCCAGTATTTGCGGGAGCGACAGGTTGGGGGGCAGCAGTCGGCGGTTGCGGGGGGCGATCGCCTAAAAATCGATCGCTACTGCCAATATTATCGATCGCCGCTTGAGCGGCAACTGCCGTGTGCTCGATGGGTTGGATCGTGCCGTCGCGAACCAGGGCTTTATAAATTAACGCCGCCACATCCGCGCGAGTTGCCTCCCGATTCGGGTGAAGATAGGGTCGCTCGGCATCGGGAACCACCAATCCGATCGAAATGGCATCGGCGACGCTTTGGCGGGCATAGGGGGGAATTTCCGCCGCATCGCGAAAGGCAATCGACTCGGCAGAGACCTCGGAAGCGGGGCGGTCGTCCGAGGGGAGTCCCGCCATCAGTGCCACCACCACCTGCACCCGCGAAATCGGGCGATCGGGATAAAATTGGCGATCGCCGAATCCTTTGAGAAATCCTTTATCGTGGGCGTGTTGGATGGCTTCGCGCGCCCAATTATCGGCAGTCACGTCGGCAAATTCGACGCCAGCGCGATCGCAAGTGTCGCCAAAGACATTGTGCAGCAACACCGCAAATTCGGCGCGAGACAGGGGACGATCCGGGCGAAAGTTGCCGTCGGGAAACCCCTGTAAAACGCCACGGCGAGCCAAGGCGTCCACGTACAGCCGCGCCCAATGATCTTGCAGGTCGTCAAACGACTGGTTCGAGTTCAGTTGGGGCGTATTTGCCGATTCCGGCGGCGCGATCGCAGTTGCCGCACACGCCGATTCCGTGGCAGCGTCAGGTTGCGATTTAGAAGCGGACGTGGTTTCCTCGG
>CAYQUF010000243.1:0-1893 GCA_964420595.1 uncultured bacterium | reverse complement strand
TCGGCGGGTAAACTCGGAAGGGGGCTTTCGGGAGCAACTCCAGTGGGGAGCGTCGCGAGGGAGAGAAGCGCAACGGCTGGGAGCGTCATACCAATCGTTTCCTAGGGCGATCGCTCGCTTTTTTCGCTCCGGGCGATCGGTAATCCGGATCGCGCGACGAATTCGGCTGGAGTTACCTCGAATCGAAACCCTGCAATGTTCCCATCTCGCCTGACATTCGGGGTTTTTGTTCCCGCGATCGGCAACCCGAATATCCGCCATCGGACGCGCGGCACGGCATACTAGAGAGGGAAGTCTACCCCTATCCCGACTTTTCCAACCCATTCTCGATCGCTATGGCACGTAAGAAATCTTCTGGCTTTAACTACCTCACCATCGCTATTTTCGGCGGTATCTTTATTCTGGGCGTCGGCATCGGCATTGCCTTCAGCTCTACGGCGAACCTGAGTCCCCAAAACTTCGCCTCCCGCGAGTATCTCGATCGCAGCGCGCCCAATGCCGACTTGTGCGTGCAATACGGCGCGAGCGCAATCGTGATGGAAGCGAGATCCTACGTCACCCTCAACCCCTTCAACGTCTACGTGGCACAACCGACAATGATGCCCGGATGCGTGTTGCGCCGTCAGAACTGGGCGATTATCGAGCGCAAAAATCTCGTCTCCTCCGAACAGGTGCGCGATTGCAAGCAGCGCATGAACACCTTCGGATATACCGGCGACCTCGACGAAGATCCCAGGGTCCAGTGCGTCTATCAGAACGATAGCGACGATAACGACTTCCTGAAGCAACCAGGCGTCAATATGCCAGCAGCTCCCGAAAGCAAGCAGTTCTAATCCTGGCGAGATCCCAGCGGCGGAAAGGTGGGCAAATCCACCGATGCCAGGGAATGCCGTCGTCGGGACGATCGCGCTGCGGGGGTCGGTTGGCTCGGTTGCTGGGGCGATCGCTCGGTTGGCGGTTCTGGCGGGTCTTGTGCCTCCGGTTCGGCGGTTGTAGCGGCGGGAGGCTCGGACGGGACGGTTTCCCAAGGTTCGATCGCGATCGGTGGCGCCAAGTTAGCAGGGCGATCGCGTTCTAGAGATGCCGTTTCTGCCGACGACCACGGACGCACCGGTTTGGCTTTCACGAGCGCGTCGGGGGTGACTGGTGCCGGTTCGAGATCGGGCGTTTCCAGGGTCGAATCCCCGTCGAGGGTTTTCTCCAACGCGGCTTTAAATTGCAGGGTTTGGCGCTGTTGCCGATTCAGGCGCGATCGCAGTTCCCGACAGGTCGCCTCGGCGTCCCACAACTGCTGGCATTGCTCCTCGTAGCGTTGCTGGGTGAGGACGCATTCTCGCTCCATCTGCGCCATCTGATGTTGGTAGTGCTTCAAGTCTTCTTGCAAGTCTTCGAGCAATAGTTGCTGGCGTTGGCTCAGTTGCTGCGAGTCGTCTAACTCTCGGGAGAGGCGATCGATTTGCGCTTGCGGCGACTCCACTTCAGGATCGCTGTCGTTCGACGTCTCGTCCCCCTCCAATTCGGCGATGCGCTCGCTCAGTTCGCGGTTGCGCTGGATCAGGTGTTGGATCAGGGCAATCGGTTCGGTCGGTTCGGCGTCCGCTGGCTCCGAGGCGTCCGAGTCGAGTTGGTCGAGATCGATCGCGCCGGGAAAATCGACGGTTTCCCACTTCCGTTCGGACTCGTTCGCCTCCGACGCGGGAGGCTCGGATTCGGGATAGGCTCGGTTTTGAGAAAAATCGGCTTCGCTCATGCTCAAACTTCCAGAACGCTAACAACGCATCGAGACCGGACGTGCGGAGTTGTCGATGGGATCGACCTCGATTGGGGCGCTTATCTTTTAAGGGTAATACACAAAAAACCCTTGGGTGATGTCAAACTCAGGAACGCTCGCCT
>CAYQUF010000242.1:0-5806 GCA_964420595.1 uncultured bacterium | reverse complement strand
TCATTTGATTTAGGAACTCGCAATTGGGTAAAATTGCCACAGTGTTGTAACACTTCATCCGGATGTCTTATTATTGATTAACCTCGATCGCCTCGGGTAAAAACGCCGTCTCGTGCAAAATTCGATATAAATTGACATCCCGTTCGAGCAAGCAGGCATGACCGCTATCGGGAAGGATAAATTGTCGCGCGTTGGGCATTAAATTCACCAACCGTTTCACTTCTTCCACCGACGGCAACACGCAATCGCCCCCTCCCGCGATCGCCAAGACGGGTTGGGAAATTCGACTCAACCAATCCGCCCTGGCTTCAAACTGTTGCAACAGCGAAATTCGCCAACTGGCGGTTTGCGGCGATACCGATTTCATGGCTTGCAATAACGCTTGGCGATCGCTCGAATCCATCCGTCCCAACGATCCTAAAAACGGCAACAATCCAATACTGGCAAATTGGTACACCGATTGAGACATCTGATGTATAAACGGAACGCCCCACCCCAGCCACGATCGCCTCGCGAATGAAGACGCCGGATTGATCGCAATTAACTTATCGACCAATTGCGGATAGTGCAACGCCACTTGCAACCCCAAACAGCCTCCAAATGATTCGCCGCACAAATACACCGATCGCTCCGATTTCGCCGCCAAAACCTTAGAAATTAACTCGCTGGTTTTCTCGACCAACCGCTCCCAACTGCTGGTATCGTCGTTGGGAATCGACAAACAACGGATGTCAAATTGTTCGGCTAAATCCTGCGCTTGCAATCCGAACAAATGTCCCGTTCCGTCCATTCCCGGTAAATAAACTAACAACGGGCGATCGCTTTGCGGCGCGACGGGACAGAAAAATCGAATGGAAGCGTGAGAGGCAGACATACTCTTATTCAAATTAGTAACAGCCCTGTCGCAACAGGGTCGAAATTTCGCCGTGACAGCAATCGATCGCCTCGCTGACCGCCGCTTTAGCGCGTTTTCCCCGATAGGCATCCCGACGAGCAGGCGTAATCCAATAGGGACGACCGATCCCCACCGCCAAGCGTCGGTAAAACACCACCGGGTGCCATCCCTCGCGATCGAATAGCGGTTCGCTGGGGTCGAACAAGCTCAACATCCGCACCGGAATCGGCGATTGGGTCACCTCTTCGAGGGAAGCGATCGCCACGGGTAAGATTGCTAAATTCTCGACCGGCGATCGCAACGCGAGATGGGCAAACCCGCGATGAAATTCCCCCACCTCAGTGGGAGAGGTCGGCTGTACCATCGGCGTCGCTCCCTCGGGAAACAACCCCACCGCTTGCTGCTGTTGCAGCAGTTGCGTCCCCTGCTCGAAAAAACAGGGCTGGCGGTTTTGCGGATCGGCGAGGGGAAAACACCCCAACTGGGTCACGATCTCGCGCAATCCAGGCGTTTGACCCATGTAGTGATGGCACGCAAACCGAATCGGACGACCCACCGCCGCCATCAACACCAGCGCATCCATAAAGCTGCGGTGATTGCTCACCACCAACAGCGGCGTATCCGGCGGAACGCGACTCCGGTGATACACGAACATCCGGGTGCGAACCGCTGAAAGAAACCAACGGGAAAGTTCTAGCGGACGGCGATCGAAAGACATGAGCAATATCGGGTTAGCCCACGAGGCTTAACATTACTTTACGCCAGTCAAGGCATCGATTAAAGTAGGAATCGGTAGAAACCGATAGGCATCGCCGAGACTGACTCTCCCCACGATGGCGATTTTCCCAGTCGTTGCAGCTACCGATTTGTTCGCGCTCTCTCGCCTTCAACCGAGCGTTTGGGGAACGCGCGCCGTTGAAAGCAAGCTCGACGCCCTCAAAGTGGCAGGGTCGCGACTAAAATATAAGTTAACATCCCCCTTCGTTGGAGAGATCGTTGCCCATCCGGGTCATTTTAAACAGTTATTATGAATTCCAATCGTTTGACAAAAAATACCTTTGCTTTAACCACGCCGCTTTATTATGTCAATGATTTACCCCATATCGGTAGCGCGTATACCACGATCGCGGCTGACGTGGTGGCGCGATTTCAACGACTGCGGGGGAAATCCGTCTGGTTGGTGACCGGAACGGACGAACACGGACAAAAAATCCAGCGAACGGCGAACGAAATGGGGCGATCGCCGCAAGAACACAGCGATTTAATTGCAGCGGGATTCGATTCCCTCTGGCAAAAGCTCAACATTCAATACGATCGCTTCAGTCGCACCACCGCCGACCGTCACGAGGCGATCGTCAAAGAATTCTTCGCGCGGGTTTGGGATCGCGGCGACATCTATTTGGGACAGCAAAAAGGCTGGTACTGCGTCTCTTGCGAAGAATTTAAATCGGAAAAAGAACTGCTCGACGGACATCGCTGTCCCATTCACGTCAACAAAGAAGCCGAGTGGCGCGACGAGCAAAATTACTTCTTCAAACTCTCGAAGTATCAAAGTAAGCTCGAAGCATTTTACGAGGACAATCCCGACTTTATCCAGCCGGAGATTCGTCGCAATGAAGTCCTGAGTTTCGTCAAGCAAGGCTTGCAGGATTTCTCCATTTCTCGGGTCAATCTCGACTGGGGGTTCCCGGTTCCCGGCGATCCCGACCATACCCTCTATGTTTGGTTCGACGCGCTGTTGGGGTACGTCACCGGCTTGCTCGATCCCGACGACGAACCCACCCTCGAAAATGCGGAAAAGCGATGGATGCCCTTCGATCTGCACTTGATTGGTAAAGATATTTTACGCTTCCATGCCGTTTACTGGCCCGCCATGTTAATGTCGGCAGAATTGCCGATTTCCAAGCACGTGTTCGGACACGGCTTCCTGACCAAAGACGGTCAGAAAATGGGGAAAAGCTTGGGCAATACCCTCGATCCGGTGGGTTTGGTCGAACGTTACGGTGCTGACGCCGTGCGCTATTACTTCCTGAAAGAAATTGAATTCGGTCGCGACGGCGATTTTAACGATACCCGCTTTATCAATACGCTCAACGCCGATTTAGCCAACGATTTGGGGAATTTGCTCAACCGTACCCTGAAAATGACGCGCAAATATTGCGACGGCACGATTCCCAATGTCGATCCGCACGACTTTAACGCCGACCACCCGCTCGTGGCGTTGGGTTCGAATTTGGGAGCGCAGGTTGCCGAAGCGTTCGACCAGCTAGCGTTCAATCGCGGTTGCGAAGCCATTTTGAAGTTAGTCAGAGCTTGCAATAAATTTCTCGACGAGCAAGCACCGTGGACGCTGTACAAGCAGTCAAAACAAGCAGAGGTCGAGTGCATTCTGTACGCAGTCCTCGAATCGGTTCGCCTGTCGGCGTATTTGCTCTCCCCGCTCGTCCCCAATATCAGCAACGAGATTCACCGCCAACTCGGATTTGCGATCGATTTTAACGATCGCTCGAATATCGCCACCGTCGCGCCATTTGACGATTGCGTGCAATGGGGATACCTCAAAGCTACCCAAGCCATCGAGAAGCCCTCTCCCGTGTTTCAACGCTTAGAATTGCCCGAAACGGCGACGGCTTAAGCACCCCGATTTGTCTCTCCCCTAGAGGGCGATCGCCCTCGATCTTTGCCTCAACCTAAAGTCCTGCTACCTTAGAAGCTTGACCTGCTTGGAGCGAGATCGTTCCGTGCAAGTTGGGCATTCTGGGATTGGATAGTCGCGATCGCGGGCATCCTCAAACATTTAAAAATGCGTCTGGATTGCCCAGCTCCCCCAACAGTAGGATGTTTTGCAAGTTGAAAATGCGTTATCCCGGAATCGAGCCTCCTAAATCGCAGTTCTCGTGCGGGTTGGAGACCAAAATAGAAAGAATCTTGGTTTCGCTCGATAATGCACCAATAACAAACTCTAATTTATACGATGATAAAAAAACCTGGAGGCACAACAACTATGTTAAAAAACGTTAAAAATAGCCCGATATTTACCCCCGAACAAGTGTTGTCCAATCGCGGTCGCGTTGCCATCTTTATTGATGGTTCTAACTTATTTTACGCGGCGATGCAACTGGGCATCGAGATCGACTATACCAAGTTGTTGTGTCGCTTAACTGCTGGATCTCGATTGCTGCGCTCGTTCTTTTATACAGGTGTCGATCGCGCCAACGAAAAACAGCAAGGATTTCTCCTATGGATGCGGCGTAACGGCTATCGCGTCATTGCCAAAGATTTAGTGCAATTGCCCGATGGCTCCAAAAAAGCCAATCTCGACGTTGAAATTGCCGTAGACATGATGGCGTTGGTCGGTTCCTACGATACCGCCGTTCTCGTCAGCGGAGACGGGGATCTCGCCTATGCAGTCGATTCGGTCAGCTATCGCGGCGTGCGAATTGAAGTGGTCAGCTTGCGAGCGATGACCAGCGACAGTTTAATTAACGTTGCCGATCGCTATATCGATCTCGAACACATTAAAGAAGACATCCAGAAAACCCATCGCCCTAACTATTCTTACCGTCCCCTATCCGGATTCAGCATGGTGGAAGAACAAGAAAACGAATAGAGATCGTCGGGACGGGGAGAGGAACAAATCCCTCTCTCTTCTCGTTTGAGAGGTTTGGAACTGACCTCTAACCCTCCGCGATCGCGTTTCATGCGAACTTGTCCGCCAACCCCCCTAAATCTCATGCGCTCGACCGTCGCATCCCTGATGATTTCCACCGTTTTGCTCGTCGGACTCACCGCCTGTGGCGAGTCTGGAAACCGTGCCGAAGAAAAGATTGCCGAAGATAGTGCGGCGGCGGACAACTTTGAAAACGAATTGGTGTTTAACGACGTGACCCTCGAACAACTCGACAACGAGGGAGATGTCGGCTGGATCGTCAACGCCGCGATCGCCCGCTACAGTAAAGATCGCAAAATTGCCCGCGTCGAAAAGCCCACAGGGGAATTGTATCAAAACGGCGAAGTCGTGTTTAAAGTCAAAGCCGAACGGGGAGAAGTTTACCAAGACGGTCGGCAAATCTTTTTGAAAGACAGTATCGTGGCAGTCGATACCCGCGACGGAACCGTGTTGCGAGGGGAAGAGTTGGAGTGGAAACCCCAAGAAGACCTATTGATCGTGCGCAAGAACTTGACGGGAACCCACGAAAAAGCCGATCTCAGCGCTCGGGAAGCTCGCTTTTTCAGCCAGCAGCGACGTTTGGAATTGCAAGGCGAAGTGGTGATGAAAGCCGAGGAACCGCCGTTGCAATTGCGCGGGGAAAAATTAGAATGGAAGCTCGACGCGCAACAAGTCATTGCCCCCGAATCGATTCAGATCGATCGCTACGAAGGGGACAAAGTGACCGATCGCGCGGTATCCGAACAAGCGACGGTTAATTTAGAAACCAAGACGGCAACGTTAAAGCAAAATGCCGAATTGACCGTTCTCGATCCTCCCCTGCGGGTCAACAGCAACGAACTCATTTGGGATTTAAACGCGAAACTGATTACCTCCAACGTTCCGGTCAGCGTATTGCATCGCCAGGAGCAGGTGCGGTTGAGCGGGAATACGGGGTGGCTGGATATCTCCAAGAAAATCTTTTACTTGCGAGAGAACGTGCAAGCATTCGGCGGCAATGACAATACTCAATTGAGTGCCAACCAACTGGATTGGTCGATTCCTTCGCAAGAATTCGAGGCGAGGGGAAATGTGGTTTTTCGCCAGAGCGATCCGCAAATGACGCTCAACGGTCCTCAAGCGAAAGGGAAATTAGAAGACCAGACGATCGTGATTAGTGGGGGTCGGGTCGTGACGGAAATTA
Organism: uncultured bacterium; assembly: GCA_964420595.1. Classification (GTDB taxonomy): domain Bacteria; phylum Cyanobacteriota; class Cyanobacteriia; order Cyanobacteriales; family Geitlerinemataceae; genus CAYQUF01. The sequence goes on along the minus strand of CAYQUF010000242.1, from coordinate 58 downwards.
TTCCCTAACCGACGCGAGGGGACGCTAGATTCCGCCACCGCCATCGCCGCCACCGCCA
>CAYQUF010000241.1:2830-5814 GCA_964420595.1 uncultured bacterium | reverse complement strand
GGAAATGCTCTAGTTCTTAGAAATTCGGCAAAACCCGATTCGAGTGTAGCTATCATTACAGTTTTGCGATCGCCCTTGGGTCAATCCTGTATTTAATGAGGTGCAGGAGATGGGGTCGTGCAACTGCAAACCTATAATCCCGAAGATTTTTACGACGAACTGTTTAGTGCGACAGGACAACCGCGAGTAGCTGCCGCACCCTTGATGGACTGGATGCGCAATTTGAGTCCAGAGGAGTTACAACAGCACCGGCAAACCGCGCAAATTGCCTTGTTCAAACTCGGCGTCACCTTCAACGTCTACAGCGACAACCAAGGGGTCGAGCGCGTTTTTCCGTTCGATATCATCCCCCGAATTATTTCCGCCGCCGAGTGGGAACGCATCGAAGCGGGATTAAAGCAGCGTATCGCCGCGTTGAACCTGTTTCTCCACGATATCTATAACGAACAACGCATCCTCAAAGACGGTAAAATCCCCCCCGACGTGATTAACTCGGCGACCGGATTTCTCAAACCGTGTAAAGGACTGCAACCGCCATCGAACATCTGGTGTCATATTACCGGAACCGACCTGGTGCGCGATCGCGATGGAGAGTGGTTCGTCCTCGAAGATAACCTGCGGGTTCCCTCTGGCGTGTCCTACGTGTTGGAAAATCGTCGGGTGATGAAAAGTACCTTTCCCGCCATCTTCAAAACCATGGCGATTCGACCGGTGGATGACTATCCCAGCCACTTGCTCGAAACCCTGTTACATCTAGCACCACCTCAACTCGCCGACCCCACGGTCGTCGTCCTCACCCCCGGACTCTATAACTCGGCGTATTTCGAGCATTCGTTCCTGGCTCAGCAAATGGGAGTCGAACTGGTGGAAGGTCGGGATTTGGTCGTGGTGGACGGCTACCTGCAAATGCGTACCACCAAAGGATTGCGTCGGGTGGACGTGGTGTATCGCCGCGTTGATGACGATTTTCTAGACCCCCAAGCCTTCCGCAGCGATTCGTTGCTGGGAGTTCCGGGGTTGATGGAGGTATTTCGCCAAGGTCGGGTCGCACTCGCCAACGCACCGGGAACTGGCGTCGCGGACGATAAGGTGGTTTACGCCTACGTTCCCGAGATGATTCGCTATTACCTCGGCGAAGACCCGATTTTGTCCAACGTGCCGACCTATTTGTGCTGGCAAGAGAAAGATCGCCAATACGTTCTCGAACACCTGGAAGAGTTGGTGGTGAAATCGGCGAACGAATCTGGCGGTTACGGGATGTTGGTTGGCAGCGATTCGACGGAAACCGAACGTCAGGAATTCGCCGAGAGGATTAAAGCCACACCGCGCAATTATATCGCCCAGCCGACCCTGTGTCTCTCGCGGGTGCCGACCTTAATTGACGATTCCATTGAAGGACGCCACGTTGACCTGCGACCGTATATTCTCCATCGCGGCGATGATATTTACGTGCATCCCGGCGGACTGACCCGCGTGGCGTTGCGGAAGGGATCGCTGGTGGTGAATTCGTCTCAAGGTGGGGGGAGTAAGGATACGTGGGTGTTAACTCAATAGATGACTCAGTCGCCAGTTACCAGTTGCCGAATCCTCTTTTATTCCTTTAACGGAGGGACGCGACGGCAACCAAAATTACTCTAAACGTCTCTATTGTTTTGTAATCGATTACCAACGCGCAAATCATGCTCAGTCGAGTTGCCGATTCAATTTACTGGCTCAACCGCTATATCGAACGAGCGGAAAATGTGGCTCGTTTCGTGGACGTGAATTTACATTTAATGCTGGATTTACCGCCAGGGGTGATTCAGCAGTGGGAGCCGCTAGTGATTACGACGGGGGATTTGCAAATCTTTCGCGATCGCTATGGGGACGCAACTTCAGATAATATTATTCACTTCCTCACGTTTGACGCCGACTATCCCAACTCTATCATCTCTTGCTTGCAAAAGGCGCGGGAAAATGCGCGATCGGTTCGCGAGATTATTTCCTCAGAAATGTGGGAGGAAGTCAATTCTTTTTACCTTATGGTTAAAGACGCTGCCGACCAGCAGCCGGCGAACGATCTCGCCAATTTATTTAACCACGTTAAGTTAGCCAGCCATCGCTTTGCGGGGGTGATGGATGCCACCATGAGCCACAACGAAGGCTGGCATTTCGGTCACGTGGGACGCTTGCTCGAACGTGCCGATAAAACCACCCGAATTATCGACGTGAAATATTTCGTTTTGTTGCCGTCGGCGCAATGGGTGGGAACGCCGCTGGATCAAATTCAATGGATGGCGTTACTCAAGTCGGCGAGTGCTTACGAAATGTATCGCAAGCGGGTGCATCGAATTACGCCGACGGGGGTGGCGGAGTTTATGATTTTAGATCGGGAGTTTCCCCGTTCGATTCACTTCTGTTTGTGGCAGGCGGAGCAATCGCTGCATCACGTAACCGGAACGCCTGTGGGAACGTGGTGTAATGACGCCGAACGCGCGTTGGGTAAGGCTTGCGCTCAACTCGGTTATTTAACGGTGGACGATATTATCGAGGTTGGGTTGCACCAATTTTGCGAAAATATGCAGCTTGAAATTAATGGAATTGGCGATAAGATTGGGACGAGTTTCTTCGGTCACGCGCCGAAAACGCCAACGGCGAGTCAAAGTCAAATGGCGACCGTTGCGCGATAGAACCATTCAGTCGCATCATGTAGGTTGGGTTGACGAAGGAAACCCAACGAAAGTCTTGATGGTGTTGGGTGTTGGGTTTCGTGCCTCAACCCAACCTACGATAATGCACTGCTAGGATAAACGATCGTGCTATATTGCATTACCCACGTTACGACTTATCGTTACAATCAATCGGTTCGGTTAAAACCCCACGTTCTGCGGCTGCGACCCCGTAGCGATGGGTGGCAAATGTTACGGGAGTTTTCGGTGCATTTAGACCCGGAACCGATGAAGTCGGCGGATATTATCGACCTCGACGGGAATGCGTTGATGCAG
>CAYQUF010000241.1:0-2730 GCA_964420595.1 uncultured bacterium | reverse complement strand
GGAACCGATGAAGTCGGCGGATATTATCGACCTCGACGGGAATGCGTTGATGCAGCATCATGTAGGTTGGGTTGACGAAGGAAACCCAACGAAAGTCTTGATGGTGTTGGGTGTTGGGTTTCGTGCCTCAACCCAACCTACGATAATGCACTGCTAGGATAAACGATCGTGCTATATTGCATTACCCACGTTACGACTTATCGTTACAATCAATCGGTTCGGTTAAAACCCCACGTTCTGCGGCTGCGACCCCGTAGCGATGGGTGGCAAATGTTACGGGAGTTTTCGGTGCATTTAGACCCGGAACCGATGAAGTCGGCGGATATTATCGACCTCGACGGGAATGCGTTGATGCAGTTTTGGTTTGAGGGGGTGACGGAACAGTTAACCGTGAAAGTGTCTTCGACGGTGGAAACTTATCAAACCAATCCGTTTAATTATTTGCTCGAATCGTGGGCAATCAATTTGCCGATTGATTATCCCAGTTCGCTTTACGTTCAATTAGAACCCTACTGGCGATCGCGCCAAGTTCCTATCGATCCGGAAGCAATTCGATTGGCGCAAGAAATCGAGCGAGATACTAATAGCAATACCCTCAAATTTCTCTCGGTTTTAACTCAACGCATTTACGAAAATTGCCAGCAAGTGGTGCGCGAAACGGGAAATCCGTGGTCTGCGGGGGTGACGTGGCGGGAAAAACGCGGCTCCTGTCGGGATGTGTCGATTTTGTTTATGGAAGCGTGTCGAGCCGTGGGATTGGCGGCTCGGTTTGTTAGCGGCTATCAAGAAGGCGACCCGGATACGCAGGATCGCGATTTACACGCTTGGGTGGAGGTGTACCTTCCCGGTGGGGGGTGGCGGGGGTACGATCCGACTCACGGACTGGCTGTGGGAGATCGCCACGTGGCGTTAGTCGCTAGTCCCAATCCGGCGTATGCTGCGCCGATTTCGGGAACGGTGACGCCGATTGACCCTGGAAAGGCGATCGCGTCTGAGATGGAGTTTCAACTCTCGATTGATGTCGAGTGACTGTTTTGGATGGGGAGAGAGGAGATTTAATTCGTACTCGCTAGATTTGCCTCAATGACGGCTTTAAAGCGATCCACGACGAAGGATTTGTCGAGATAGGAGAGCAAATTTCCGGCTCGCGGTCCCCGGGTTTTTCCGAGGAAGGACAAGTAAACGGCGGGAAAGGCTTTCCCCGGTTTCATGCCAATCTCTTTGGCGGTGGAGAAAATGGTGGTTTGCAGGGTTTCTCCATCCCATTGTTCCAGTTGTTGCAAGTTCTCGACTAACTGTTGCAGGTAATCGACCTGTTGCGGGTTTAATTCGGTGACGCGATCCGGGAGGCGATCGAAATACAACACCAATTTTTCTTCTTCGTCGGCGTAGTCTTCCAACCACTTTTTCGCCACCGCAATGCGACGATCCACCATCTGCCAATCGGCATCGTTCAAGGGTTGCTCGCTGCGTTTTTCTACTTCTTGTTTGATGTCGAGGTGGGGGATTTGCAGCAGGGAAATTAGGGTACTCAGGTCGAAGGGTTGATGGGTCTTGACGTCTTCCTGGGTTTGTGCGTAGACAAACGATAATAAATCTTTGCTCAATTCTGGCGATTCGTCGCTCTGTTCGACTTCGGTTTTATATTTGTCGTTGAGAGCATCGTAATCGCGAAAGAGTCGGGTGATGGTTTCGTAATTCGGCGCGAAGTTAATCACCGTTTTGGGTGGCGTGCGCAGCATGAGAAACCGCAACAATTCCGGTGGAAGCAGTGCGGCGATTTCTTTGGCACTCGAACCGACGCCTTTGGACGAACTCATCTTGGTACCGTTGACTAAGATAAATTCGTAGGGGGAATGATAGGGCGGTTTTTGGTTTAAAACTTTGCCACAAATGGCGTTGGCGACATCGCGCGATCCGCCTTTTTGGGAATGGTCTTTCCCTGCCATTTCAATGGTGACGCCGAGGAGTTGCCATTTGGCGACCCATTCGACTTTCCAGGGTAATTTGCCGTTGCCGTCGAAGGGGGAAATCCAGCCGGAATGACCGCAACCGTCTACGTAATCGGTGGCTTCCGGCTTGCAGGTGTAGAAGACTTCGGAACCGTTATAGTCGGTGACTTCGGTGGTGGCAATTTTGCCGCAATTTTCGCAAACGACTTGGAACGGATACCAGTTTTCGGCGCGTTCGGCTCCGCTGACTTGTTGGTAGGCGTCGCGGACGAGGTGCGCGTTGTTTAAAAAGGTGTCGATGTAGGGGTTGAGTTGTCCGGTGCGATAGAGATCGCGCAGGTAGTAAATCTCGGGTTTGACGCCGAGGTAATTGAAGACTTCTAGGAATTCTCCCATGAAGTATTTGGCGTAATCGCTGGCGGTGTCTTCGGGGGAGGGAACGTTACAGAGGGGATAGCCTAAATAGGGAGAAAATTTGTCGCGATCGAGGTATTTTGGAACGGTATCGAGGGCGTCGTAATCGTCTACGCCGTAGAGGAATTTGGCTGGCTTTCCGGCACGTTTCAAGGCGCGATAAATGACATCGTGAATGACGACGCCACGCAGCGATCCGACGTGAACTCGACCGGATGGGGTTTTGGAGTCGTTGACGACGGATTCGCCTGTTGCCCCTGAAGCGATTTTGTCAGCCCAAAACATACGCTCGATCTAAATCTCGTGAAAACTTGTCTAGTCTAACACGGATGGACGGGGGCGATCGCTCCTGAGATGGCGTAGT
>CAYQUF010000240.1:0-5865 GCA_964420595.1 uncultured bacterium | reverse complement strand
TTAAACTTTATCTTTAACTTTCCGCGCGATGGGGACGCACATGGGAGTTCCCGCGACTGGATCGGTGATGATGCGGCTGTCGATGCCAAATGCCGATCGCACCATGTCTTCAGTCATAATATCTTCGGGATTCCCCTGTCCGAGAATGCCACCGTCGCGCAATACCACCACGCGATCGCCGTAGCGACAGGCTTGGTTGAGATCGTGCAGAACCATAACAATCGTTCGTCCTTGGTCGCGATTGAGTTGATAGAGTAAGTCTAAAACCTCAATTTGATAAGCTAAATCCAAAAATGTTGTCGGTTCGTCTAACAATAAAATATCGGTATCTTGCGCCAGCACCATGGCAATCCAGGCTCGCTGTCGCTGTCCTCCCGAGAGGCGATCGAGCGATCGCTCTTGTAAGTCAGCCGTATTGGTAATCTCCAACGCGCGAGCGACCGCAATTTCGTCATCCTTCGACCACTGCTGCAACCAACCTTGATAGGGATAGCGACCCTGCGCCACCAATTCTCGCACCGTCAGACCGTCGGGAGCGGTAGGACTTTGGGGCAAAAATCCCAGTTGGCGCGCCACGGCTTTGGCAGACTGTTGGGCGATCGCTTGCGTGCCTAAATACACCGTTCCCGAAACCGGCGGAATCAGTCGCGCCAATCCCTTTAACAGCGTCGATTTGCCGCAGCCGTTGGAGCCGATAATCACGGTGATTTTCCCCGCTTCAATGGCGAGGTCGAGATCGCGGACGATCGGCTGTCCGCTGCGGTAAGCCAGCGTAAGCTTGCGAGTGGTGAGTGCGTAGTTCGATAAACCGTTCACGACCGATTGACTTTATACAACAAATATAAGAAGTAAGGCGCGCCCAAAATTCCCGTGACGATGCCGCAGGGGAGTTGGGTGGGGGCAAACAGCGATCGCCCGATTAAATCGGCAATGACCACCAGGGTTCCACCGGTTAAAGCGGCGGTGGGAATTAACCCCTCGTGGGAGGCTCCGACAAATTGCCGTGCCAGGTGGGGGGCGACAAATCCCACAAATGCCACCGTTCCCGCCGTGGCGACGGATGCTGCTGCTAGAGCCGCACTTATCAGCCACAAGCCGCTCCGCTGTCGTTCTATGGCGACCCCCAATCCCCGCGATACGTCTTCGCCTAAATTGAGGGCGTTGAGGTTGCGACCGCTGAAAAACGCCAGGGGAACGAGAACCACTAACCACGGTAATAGGGACCAAACGTGGGACCAACTGCGACCGTACACGCTACCGCTCATCCAGACTAAGGCTTGGGAGACGTTATGGATTTCGCCCAAGGTGATGGCGAGAGTGGTTAAGGCAGTGGCGATCGCGCTGAGTCCGATGCCGACTAAGATGAGGTGCAAGGGGGAATGATACCGCGATCGCGCTAGGGCGTACAGGGGCAGCGTCATGGCGATCGCGCCGACAAACGCACCCACGGGAAGGGCAAATAGCGGCGCATTCGGCAGCCAGACGATGAGAGCAACGGCGGCTAAGGAGGCACCGGCATTGACGCCAATAATACCGGGAGCGGCAAGGGGATTGCGAGTCAAGCATTGCAAAATTGCCCCCGATACGCCGAGTCCCGTACCGACCAAGAAGGCGGTTAAGGTGCGGGGAAGGCGCAGGGTGGTGACGATAAATGCCACGTCAGTATTTTCGGTTTCGATGCCGAATAAGGTTTTGAGGACGTCAAGGGGTGAAATTGGATATTCGCCATAGCCGAGGCTAACGGCAAACGCAATTAGGGCGATCGCGCTCAAGGTGGTTAAGACGGGGGGAACGCGACGATCCAATCGTAAGGAGAATCTGCCGCGTGGGGTGCGAATAATGAGCCAGGGGGGTTGGTAAGTCATATTGGGAGCGGGGGTCGGGGCAGTTCGCGAACGACCCGTACAAGGGATTTGGAGATCGAACCCCTACGTTCGGCGTTTTAGGGCTAAATAAATAAAGAAGGGCGCGCCGAGGAGGGCGGTCATGACGCCGACGGGGAGTTCTTGCGGTTGCATTAAGGTACGGGCAACCATGTCGGCAAGTAATAATAAAATGGCTCCGCCGATGGCGCTGTAGGGGAGAATCCAGCGATAGTCGATGCCGATGGCGAATCGAACCATATGGGGGACGACCAACCCGATGAAACCGATCGGTCCGGCGATGGCGACGGAACTTCCGGCGAGCAGGACGACGCACGCCGTTGCCAACAGCTTAATCGCCACCGTTTGCTGTCCCAGTCCTTTTGCCGTTTCTTCCCCCAAACTCAAGACGGTGATTTGCCGACCCAAGCCAAAGGCGAGGAGCAGTCCGATCGCCAAGTAGGGAAAATTTTGCCAAAATAACGTTAAATCTCGCCCCGCTACCGATCCTGCCAGCCAAAAGCGAATTTCGTCGAGGGTACGCTGGTTCAACACCAGCATGGCGGTGGTGAGAGACGACAGTAACGCCGCCAGTGCCGCTCCCGCGACTGCTAGTTTTAAAGGGGTGGCGCGACCGCCTCCGGTGCTGCCGAGGGTATAAACGGCGATCGCGGCTAAGGCGGCTCCCGCAAAGCCAAAGCTGGCATAGGTATGCAACGATGCCGATCCCAAGAGAAACGTTGCGGCGACCACGGCAAAGGCAGCTCCGGCGTTGATGCCGAGAATGCCGGGAGAGGCGAGGGGATTGCGGGTCAACCCTTGGGCAATTGCGCCAGCGGTAGCCAGGGAAGCACCGACGGAAACGGCAACGAGCGATCGCGGCAATCGCACGGTTCGCACGATCAGGTGAGGGGTGGAACCGTCGAAATTGACTAAGGCATCGTACACCGTCCCTACGGACAGGTCTGCCGATCCGACCCCCAAACTGACCAGGAGGCACGCCAGCAACCCCACCGCACCGGCGATGAAGCCGAACAGCAGTCTGAGGCGCGATCGCCCTATGGAAGAAATCGCGTTACTCGCCATCGGTTTCCGGTTGTTCGGTGGCAATTGCCAAGGTCGCTCGCTCCAGGCGGCGCAAGCGATCCATCACTTTCACCACTTGCCCGTGACTGACCGCTTCGTCGGCTTTGAGAATTACCAATGCCGTCCCTTCCGAAGGCATGATGTCCCGAATGGCAGCTTCGAGGCGATCGAGTTCCACGGGGTTGCGGTTGAGGGCAATTTCCCCGCCGGGTTCGACGGTGACGGTAATTTCAGCTTCCCGTTGGGTTTGAGCAGTCGCCGCTTGGGGCAAATTGACGGGTAACCCTTCGTTGCGGGTGAGAAAAAGGCTGGCAATGATGAAAAATGCCAGAATTGCAAAGATGACATCGATCATCGGGACGATGTTAATCTCTGCGGTGGTGTCGTTGTCTTCATCCACCAGATGCATACACTTGTTCTCCTTGCTCGACCTGTTCTTGTTGCTTGCGATAGAGCAGTTCCAGGCGTCCGCCGTATTCTTGGATCAGCGCTCTTTGCCGTCGGTAGAAGCCGCGAAAGACATTGGCAAATAGGAGGGTGACGATCGCCACGACCAATCCCATTACGGTGGATCCCAAGGCTTCGCTAATGCCGCCGGTGACTTCGACGCTGCTGCTGCTGCCGATATTGCTGAGGCTGAGACCGGCAAAGGAGCGCATCAGTCCCAAGACGGTTCCCAACAGTCCCAACAGCGGCGAGACGGCGATAATCGTGTCGAATCCGGTGCTAAATCGCCGCAGCGTCGAAATTTCTGCTTGTGCCGAGCTTTCGAGAGCCAGGCGGAATTCCTCTGGGGTGGGGCGATCCAGCTCCAGGGCGTCGAGGAAAATTCGGGCGATGGGCAAGTCGGCGTTTTGGCGCAGCCGATGCAACGCGCCGTTGAGGTCGAATTGATACAACCTCAGCACTTCGCGCACGACTCGACTCTGCCGCCGCCACACGCGAAACCAGAAAAATGCCCGTTCGGCGATGAGGGCAATGGCAATTATCGAGAAGATCAGCAGGGGCCACGCGACGATTCCCCCCGCTGCAATCAGTTTGCTAATCTGCATAGGCTCTGCTCGGGAAAATCTCTGGATGCATCATACCGGAAAGTTGACAATATTTTTCAAAAAAATCTGAATTGATGCAATTGAGTTGCAATAGTTTATACCTATTGAATGTTAATTTCAGGAAGAAGCGATCGCGGTTTTCGCACTAGGGTAGCGCTGTATTGCGCTTTCTAAGGAGATTACAGCAAATCAGTACTTTACGACGGGCGATCGCCTGGGGATCTGTCAAGTTGACATTTGCAGATAATTATCATACATTTCCCGAGTACCTAAGAATGAGTTTCAATAAATCTCCGGCGCGATCGCGTCGGATGGTATGGCGATCTGAGGTGTAGGATGACGCTTTCTAGCACGCGAGTCGAACAACAACGAGAGCGCGATCGGCAGGCACTGCGCAAGTTTTTGACGTATAGCCTGTTGGGTTCGGCGATCCTGCACGCGATCGCCCTGGCAATTGCCGTGTTGGGTTGGCTGGACGGGGAGCCTTTAAAAGCGGAGACTGACGAGCCGATCGAGATTATGGTGGTGGAGCGACCGGAGACCCCCGATTCGCCGCCCCCCGAACCCGAGGAGATCGAGCCGGAACCTCAGCCGGAACCGCAATCGGAACCGCAGCCGACAGAGGCGATCGAGAATTTTACCACGGAAGCTTCCGAACCCTCCTCATCGGCTTCGTCCTCGCCATCGCAACCCTCGCCGTCCAACCCGCTGGAGAGGTTGCAATCGTTCGCGTCTCAGTCGGCACCGTCCGAGGCACCTGCACCGGAATCGCCAACCGAAGCCGCACCGAGCGAACCAGAAGCTCCTGCACCAGAATCGCCCGCTGAAGCCCCAAGCGACCTAGAATCGCCAGTCGAAACTGAAGCAGCAGCGCCATCCGAACCCGCCGAAACTGCTACATCTGGCGAATCGAGTCCCGTCTCGCCCTGGTCGCCAGAAGGGATCGTGTCTAGGCTCGGCGGAAGCAGTAGCGAGTCTGCCTCGGAAGCACCGGGAGCCGACGAATCTTCCCCAGGTTCGGTGTCGTCGCCGATGGGGGCGCAAGCCAGTCGTGGCGCGCCGTCGCGGGGAGAATCGGTCGATGGCAATCCCCTCTCGTCCTCCATTGGCGATGGGGTCAATAAGTTGCGAGAGGCATTTGGGGGCGATCGCGGGAATTCTGGTAGCAACGCCGGGAGTGGGAGTCCGGGGTCGAATCATGGCGAACAAGCCGCCTTGCGATCGCCTGGGAATGGAGGCGCGCCGTCGGCACCGCCTCGACCGAATCCCAATCCGGGCAATAATGGTGGAAATTCTGACGGTTCGGGTGGGGCTCGATGCGTCGGATCCTGCGAGTATCAGTACGAACGGGACGATGACGAGGAAGTCTCGGGTCAGACCGTTATTAGAGCCAGACGCGACGAAAACGGAGAAGTTGTCGTCGAGATCGAACAGTCGAGCGGCGACGAAGAAGCCGACCGCGCCGCCCTAGAAGCAGCGAGAGAAAAAGTAGATCTGGGTAACGAGCGGGAAGCCACCATTCGCGTCAATCATGCGACTGAAGGCACTGAAGAAGCCGAACGCGCTCGGGAACGGGTACGCCAACAACAACGGCAACGGGAACAACGCGCCCGAGAACGGCAACGAGAACGAGAACGCGAAACGGCTAACCAACAACCGCCTCCCGCGCGATCGCAACCTGCCTCACCGCCTCCCGAACCGTCTCCCAGCGTGCAACCGGAGCCGAACGATCCGCCACCGCCTGTGGAGCCAGCAAGGGATAGCACGCCTGAATCAGAAAGCGATCCTCCAGCGTCGGAATCGACTCCTCCACCGCCCGATCCGGCTCCCGCACCAGCCGATCCACCTCCGGCTGATTCAGAACC
>CAYQUF010000239.1:0-5875 GCA_964420595.1 uncultured bacterium | reverse complement strand
TGTTAGGACTCTACCAAAGATTCGCTTGCCGAGAGACGATCCAACCCTTGCCAAATTTCTTGCAAGAGCGGTTCTAATCCTACTTGTGCCACGGCTGAAATTTGAAACACTGGCGCCTTCGACATCAAATTTAACTCAGTCGCGATCGCCTCGATTTCTTCCTCCGTCCGCAGCGCTGCATCGACTTTATTCAATGCGAGAATTTGCCCTCGATGTTCCAATCCCCGACGGTATGCCACCAACTCCGATTGAATGGTGCGATAATCGGCGATCGGATCGTCGGCATTAATATCGATAACGTGCAATAACAAGCGGGTTCGCTCGATGTGCCGCAGAAACTCGTATCCCAGTCCTGCTCCTTCGTGCGCGCCTTCAATTAAGCCGGGAATATCGGCAAAGACCGTCCCGTCGCCTGTGGGTTTGCGAACCACTCCCAGATTCGGCACTAGCGTTGTAAACGGATAGTCGGCAATTTTAGGACGCGCTGCCGATAATACTGAAATCAGCGTCGATTTACCTGCGTTCGGCAATCCGATAATTCCTACTTCCGCGAGTAACTTTAACTCCAATCGCAGGCGACGGTATTCTCCTGGCAATCCCGGTAATGCGTGTTCGGGGGCGCGATTGCGGTTGCTGAGAAAGTGCTTGTTGCCCAATCCGCCTTTCCCCCCAGCCGCCACGCATAAGGTTTGACCGGGTTCGACTAAATCGCCGATGAGTTCGCCGCTACCGGCATCGTACACCGCCGTCCCGCAGGGAACTTCGAGAATGCGATCGCTCCCGTTGGCACCCGTGCGATTTTTCGACCCGCCTCGCGTTCCCGGTTCGCCGTGGAAGTGGTGAGCGTATTGGAAGTCGAGCAGGGTTTGCAAGTTCTCGCTGGCAACTAAAATGACAGAACCGCCTTTCCCGCCGTTTCCTCCCGCCGGACCTCCGGCTGGAACGTACTTTTCGCGGCGAAAGGCAACCATTCCGTCGCCTCCGGTGCCACCTTCGACTTCAATTTCAGCGCGATCGATAAATTGCATGGTAGCTTGGAACGCCTAGAGTAAAATGCAGGGACGAACCCGCGTCCGCCCCCACGCTAATGCTAGCGGTTTAAAGATATTGCGACACGTCTTCGCCGCACTCGTCTGCCAGATAGGACAGAGCGCGAAACCGCAGGTTCACCAGTTGTTCGTAGAGCGGGTTGAGCTTGCACATCGGCGGGATGTGAACTAGCTTGTGACCGAATAGTTTGATATCTCGCTCGAACGGACACTGGGAGGGAACCATTTTACACAAGAACCGCGCCACTTTGGGATCGTGAATGTCGAGATTGTCCAGCCATTCCTTGGTCGGACGCAGCACGTCGATCGAGGGATGGTCGTCCTCATCCGATTGCGGCGGCGAAATCGGGGAAGCGGCGGCATCTGAGGGGCGATCGCCGGGTTGGTCTTGGGTTTCATCGCCGATACAATCTTCTAAGGTGTGGCGCAGCGCTTCGAGGGCGCGAACTTGTTGTCCGAGCGCGTCGCAAAATTCGTGTAAGAGTTTGTCTTCAGCCGGGGAATAAACTCCGTCGGCTAGGGCAACCATTACCGCCGTACGCAGAAAGTTTTCAGCCGCCACGGAATCTTCGCCAAAAGCAGCCGCTAATTCATCCGGGGTAATTGTTTCGAGATCCCCTAAATCGGCATCGGGTGCGAGTTCGTCTCGGGTTAACTCGGTAATTAAGTCTTTCTCTTCTTCGTCAAAATGACCGTCTGACCAAGCCAGCGTTAATAAACCGCGCAGCCAGGCAGCAATTTGTTCGGTTGTATAGGGCGATTGAACGGTGCCAGTCATGATTGAATCTTCGAACCTCACGTCAAATCACGTTTGTACCCACCTATAGCGTAATCCCACTAGCGGGTTTGATTCGAGGGCAGAGTTGGTGGGTTTCCCGACTTTGCCAAATCTTTAACGGTCGTTGCAGTTTTGGTAATGCCTGTGGCGGCTCGGAAAATGAAAGGCTAGGCTAGCTGTCAAAACGTGCTTCTCCACAACAAAGGTCAATGATGGAATTTGCAATCGATACGCGGGGATTGACTAAGCAATTCGATCGCCACCTTGCGGTCAACAATCTGGACTTACAGGTGAGCTGCGGCGAAGTGTACGGCTTGATCGGTCCCAACGGTGCGGGAAAAACGACTCTGATCCGAATGCTGGCGGCGGCGGAAGAACCGACAACGGGAGAAATTTATATTAACGGGGAACGGTTGTTGCGCGATCGCACCAATCCGACCATCAAACGCCGTCTCGGTTACCTTCCCGACGATTTTCCCCTCTACGACGACCTGACGGTGTGGGACTATCTCGAATATTTCGGACGGCTGTATCACTTGCGCGAACCGAAGCGATCGCAACGGCTGCAAGAAGTGTTAGACCTGGTACAACTGACCCCCAAACGCTACAGCGAAATCTCGACCCTCTCGCGAGGGATGAAACAACGGCTGAGTCTGGCTCGCACCATCATCCACGAACCGATTGTCCTGTTGCTCGACGAACCCGTTTCTGGTTTAGACCCGATCGCGCGGCGACAGTTTCGCGAAATCGTTAAAACCTTACAGGAAGCGGGAATGACGATTTTGATTTCGTCTCACGTCCTCAGCGATTTAGCCGAACTGTGTACCTCCATCGGCATCATGGAATTAGGACATTTGGTCGAAAGCGCCCCACTCGACCAACTGTACCAACGCCTCAGCCACCAGCAAATTCATCTGACTACACTGGGCAAGATAGATGAATTAGTCGTTCAGTTGCAGAACTATCCCTTAGTAGAAGGCTGGGAAGTCGTACCGGGCACCAAGCAAGTGCGAGTGCAATTTGCCGGTCGCCAAGCCGACAGTGCCGCATTATTGCGATCGCTAGTGACCGCTGGCATTCCGCTGAGCGAATTCCACTGCACTCGCGAGGATCTCGAAACGATTTTTCTGAAGCTGGGACACCAGCAAGTCTCGTAAGGAAAAGAACCATGCATCGCATTGACTGGCTCGATCGCGTTGGGGACTGGAACCCACAACTCGCTCGCGAACTGAAAGGACGATGGAAGCCGAGGCTCCTATGGCTGGCGATCGGACTCTCGTTGTTCGGGCAATTCATGATTTTGATTGCTTTTGAAAGCAAACTTCCCGCTGTCTCAGAGAATGAAGGGGCAAAACTGTATAGCGATTACTGTACGGGAGCCTACTCCACCATAGGCAATCAGTGCCTTCGCAATTCACTCGGTCGAGTTGAAATTGATTGGTCGGCGTGGTGGTTCGACATCTTTCAAACCATGAATACGATCTTGCCAATCGTATTGCTCGTTGGCGGGATCTACATTCTCGTCCGCGATATGGCAACTGAGGAACGCCGAGGGACACTCGATTTTGTTCGCCTAACTCCTCAGTCGAGCCACCGCATTTTACTCGGGAAAATTTTAGGCGTTCCCAGTTTAATGTACCTTGCCATTGCCTTGGCACTCCCCTTGCACTTCTGGGCAGCTCTGCAATCCGGTTCCATGGCGATCGCGATTCAGTTTTACATCATAATTGCGACTGCTTGTAATTTGTTTTATCCGATCGCAGTAGGATTAGTTTCATCCCAGGGCGATCGCGCTTGGATGACCATTATTTGTACTATTTATCTGCTGGTATTTTATTGGATGTATATACCATTAATCCAAAGTGAATATTGGAATCGTAACATCCTCCTAATGGACTTTCCAAGATTAGGATTTTTCTGGCTGTGTACCTGTCTAGTCTGGCTTGTCATCAGTCGTGAATTTCGCAAGCCCAAGCAAAACCAAAAACGTTCCTTTCACTTATTTTTAGGAAAACAAACATGGATCTCATGAACTGGCTCGATCTACACCCTCATTAAAAATTGAATGTTTTGATAGTCTTAAAGTATGTCAACCAGCATAAAGTCGAATTCCCCAGGTCAAGCTTTTGCAATTGTATTGCTGAGCATTAACTCAAGAAAAGCATTGCACCAGTTAAGCAAAGTACCATCAAAAAGATCGATAGGAAGGAGAAAAATAGACAAATGGATTGAGTTAGAATCAAACTGGAATACCAGCAACGCTCATAAGGCTTTTTTAGTTTAATTGAAGGACAATCAAAATGGATCGAATCAACCTACTCGATCGCGTTGGGGACTGGAACCCACAACTCGCTCGCGAATTGAAAGGACGAGTCAAGCCAAAGCTCGTGTGGCTATCGGTCGGACTGTCACTCCTCGGTCAATTTATGCTTTGGATATTTTTTGACAGCAAACTTCCCATTGTTCCAGAAAATCGAGACACCCAAATTTATAACGATTATTGCACGGGAATCAGCAAGAACTATCGCGATGATTTGTGCACTTTCAATTCATTCGGTCGATTTGACATTGATTGGTCGGCATGGTGGTTCGACTTTGCCCAAACTTTGAGCGTTATTTTGCTCATCGTATTACTGGTTGGCGGCGTCTATATCCTCGTCAATAATATGGCAATCGAGGAACGCAAAAAGACGCTCAATTTTATCCGGTTGAGTCCTCAATCGAGTCAAAGTATTTTACTGGGTAAAATTTTAGGCGTTCCGGGCTTAATTTATCTTGCCATTGCTTTAGTTCTCCCTTTGCATTTTTGGGCGGCTCTGCAATCGGGTTCAACCGTCATAGTTGTGAAATATTACATTCTCGTTGCGGCGAGTTGTGCCTTATTCTATACTGCTGCATTGTTGTTTGCTTCATTAGGAGGAAACCAAGCTTGGTTAGCGAGTGGATTCACCGGATTTATGGCATGGCCCTATGTCTGGTTGCTTGTCTTTATCTTGGGAATTGACAGCCAATACTGGTATGACGAAACAAGCTGGTTCTTTATTTCTTTCAGCAAAAATCTCGTCTTTACTCAAGGGTTTGTATTAGGAAATTGTTTGCTGTGGACGTATTGGATGTGGCGTGCTTTAAACCGTCGCTTCCGCAATCCCAACTCGACGCTAATCACCAAGGGACAAAGCTATTGGATTACAGCTTGCTTTGAACTCGTCCTTCTGGGATTCTTCTTGGAAGGGTTTGCCAGCGATATGATTGAAAAGCACTACAACAGTCTCCAAAGTAATCTTTATGGAACAGCACTGTTAAACCTTGGCTTTTTCTTCGTGCTAGCGGCTTCCCTATTTCCTACTCGACAGAGTTTGCAAGATTGGGCGCGTTACAAGCACCTCAATCGTGCGGACAGTAATCGTGCGGACAGTCAACATCGACGGAAGCATTTCTCGATTGCAGATGAATTGATTTGGGCAGAAAAAAGTCCGGCAGTCATCGCGATCGCGATTAATTTAGCCATTACTGCTCTGATTTGGATGCCTTGGTTTGTCATTGGTAGTTTGCACGATTTCGATACTTTTAGTGCGCTAACTTCCTCGATCTTTGCGGCTAACCTAATTTGGATTTACCTCGCGATCGCCCAGCTCATTCTACTGTCTAAAGCTCGTAAGCGCGTCATCTGGGCAGTCTCGACAATTTTAGCCCTAAATATCGTTCCTCCCATTGTAATCAGTCTGATGTTGGGAACCGTTAACGAAGTCAGCGGGTTGTGGATTTTCTCGGTGTTTGGTGGGTCTTTCTTCGCGTTAGAATCGGCAGGATTTATAAGTGTTATCCTGAGCCTATTCGCTCAATTGAGCCTGATTGGTTGGTTGAGCAATCAATTGACAAAGATCCTACATAAAGTTGGCAAGTCGCACTCAAGAGCACTGATGAAATCGCAACCAGTCCTCAATCACTAAGATCGGACTGTCAAGGGTGGGAAAATATCCCACCCTACCCCCTGGAACTTTTAATTTGAGGTAAATATCGTGAATCGAACGAACTGGATCGATCGCAT
>CAYQUF010000238.1:0-5886 GCA_964420595.1 uncultured bacterium | reverse complement strand
ATCGAGCCACTTCATGAAAACTAGCAATGCCCACCTTCCCGTAAAATTAGAAAGTCTACAACCAGATTTCATATAAGACGGAGAACGTACAATTCTATCAATTCGGGCGAACATTTTACGAAAAAGCTGTGAGGCATGAAAGCACTGTGGCGATCCCTTCGCCTCAAGTTACGAGTGAAATTACGACGCGATCGCGTTCGGACGCCAACCCTGCTGCAAATGGAAGCAGTCGAATGCGGTGCAGCGGCGTTAGGAATTATCCTCAGCTATCACGATTTAATTATTCCGTTGGCGGAACTGCGTCAGGAGTGCGGCGTCTCGCGAGATGGCAGCAAAGCCTCGAATTTGCTCAAAGCTGCCAGACACTATGGCATGAAGGCAAAGGGGTTTAAAAAACCGCTCGACGCCTTGCGATCGCTCCCCGTTCCCTACATTGTATTTTGGAATTTCAATCATTTCTTAGTCGTCGAAGGATTTAGCCGCGATCGCGTTTATCTCAACGACCCGGCGACGGGACCGCGTCACGTTTCTGTTCAAGAGTTTGACGAAGGGTACACTGGCGTTGTTTTGGTCATGGAACCGGGGGAAGACTTCGAACCCGGCGGAACCAAACCCAGTACTATTTTATCCCTCTGGCAGCGGCTGCAAGGCGCATTGGGGGCGCTTTTGTTTTGTATTGCAGCCGGGTTTTTACTCGTCATCCCCGGACTGGCAATTCCGGCATTCAGCCAGATTTTTATCGATAATATTTTAATTGAAGAACAATCCATTTGGTTGCGACCGCTGCTGGCGGGAATGGCGATCGCGATCGCGCTGCAAGGTTTGATTAAACTTCTCCAACTGCGCTACCTAAGAAAACTAAAACTCAAACTATCCGTCAGTCACTCCAGCCAATTTTTCTGGCACGTCCTGCGATTGCCAGTGGGATTTTACGCGCAGCGATTTGCCGGAGAAATTAGCAGTCGAGTGCAAGTTAACGACAAAGTCGCTGAAGTATTATCGGAAAAGTTGACTGCCACGGTTATCGATGTAGTCATGGCATTTGGTTACGCGATCGTGATGTTTGCCTACGACTGGCAATTAACGATTGTAGGAATATTTTTTGCAGTTTTGAATATCGTTCTATTGCAATGGATGAGTCGCCGTCGGGTCGATACGAATTTGCGCTTGGTCTACGATTGGGGAAAAGCCTCTGGGGTGTCGATCGCGGCATTGCAAAGTATCGAAACGATTAAATCCTCTGCCTCCGAATCAGATTTTTTCGTACGATGGGCGGGCTATTATGCCAAATATTTAAACGCGCGGCAAGTCTTAGGCGCGATCGACCAAATGCTAGGAGTTCTACCGTCGTTTTTACAATCTCTAACCACGGCACTCATTTTAGTGATAGGTGGATTTCGAGTCATGAATGGAGAACTCAGTATCGGAATGTTAGTCGCATTTATTGCCCTAATGGAAAGCTTTCAAGACCCGATTGAAAGCTTGGTCAATTTTGGCAGTACCTTTCAAGAACTCGGCGGCGATTTAAACCGACTCGACGATGTTTTGCAAAACGAACCCGATCCGCAATTGCAAGAAGCAGAGCGATCGCGCCTGACGTTTTCCACGCCAAAATTACACGGTTATCTAGAACTGAAAAACATTACGTTTGGCTACAGTCCGATTGACGCGCCATTAATCGAAGATCTCAGTTTTTCGCTCCAACCCGGACAGCGAGTGGCATTGGTTGGGGGAAGCGGGTCGGGAAAATCTACCATTGCCAAGTTGGTTTGCGGACTATACGAACCGTGGGAAGGAGAAATTTTATTGGACGGAATCGAGCGATCGCAAATTCCGCGATCGTTTCTGGCTAATTCGATCGCGATGGTGGAACAAGATATCTTTTTATTCTCGGGAACGGTTCGGGACAATCTCACCCTTTGGGACGATACAGTTCCCGATGCTAGCGTCATTCGCGCCTGTCAGGATGCCGCAATTCACGAGGTAATTTTAAGCCTGCCGGGAGGCTATCACAGCGAACTAAGTGAAGGGGGTGGAAATCTCAGCGGCGGACAGCAACAGCGATTTGAAATTGCCCGCGCGTTGGTCAACGATCCGTCGATTTTAGTGTTAGATGAAGCGACTTCTGCCCTCGATGCGGAAACCGAACGAATTATCGATCGCAATTTACGACGGCGCGGCTGTACTTGCGCGATTGTGGCTCACCGCCTCAGTACGATTCGCGATTGCGACGAAATCATTGTTTTGGATCGCGGACAGGTGGTGCAGCGGGGGACGCACGAGGAGTTGTGGCACAGTTGCGATTTGTACGCGCGATCGATTCGAGCGGAAACGAGTTCGATGGAAGAGTAATTGCAATTTCTCCGTCCGTGCGATCCACCTGGGTTGAGATAAAACTCGATACAAAAACGGTAACCGCGCCAACCGGCGATCGCTGCAATGGCAGAGTAGAAATGACAATCTCGCAAGTTACCGTGAGGAGGAATCCATGCACCGAACTCAGTCTATTCGTCCTTGGCGATCGCTCGCTGCTATGTCTCTGATGGCTGGTATCATCGGCGTAGCGGGTTGTACGATCGCCTTTAGTGGCAATCAACCTGTCGTGGCACAAGAACAACGTCTCAATACCCTAACCGTTAGCGGCGAGGGCACCATTAACATTCCCACCAGCCTCACCCAAGTTAACTTAGGGGTGGAGGTTCAAGGCAAAACCGCCGAGCAAGTTCAGCAAGAAGTGGCGCGACGGTCGTCTGCGGTGGTGGACTTTCTGCAATCGCGCAATGTCGAAAAACTCGAAA
This sequence comes from uncultured bacterium, assembly GCA_964420595.1. Classification (GTDB taxonomy): domain Bacteria; phylum Cyanobacteriota; class Cyanobacteriia; order Cyanobacteriales; family Geitlerinemataceae; genus CAYQUF01. Next base: position 3,088 of record CAYQUF010000238.1, on the reverse strand, counting down.
CCACTGGAATCCGCCTCTCTCCCAACTACAATTACAACAACGGCGAACGGCAACTTATCGGCTATGTCGGCACCAATACCGTCAGCTTTCGCGTCGAAACCGAAAACGCAGGCGATCTCTTAGATCGAGCCGTGGACGCGGGTGCGACTCGCATCGACGGTATTAGCTTTGTGGCTACGGATGAGGCGATCGATCGCGCTCGAACTCAAGCCTTGCGTGCGGCGACCCAAGACGCTCAAAAGCAAGCAGACGCCGTGCTAGAAACGCTCAACCTCAGCCGTCAGGAAATTGTCAGCATTCAAATTAACAGCAGCCAGACCCCGCCTCCCCGACCCTATCAAGCCAGAGCCGAAATGGCACAAGCGAGTAGCGATCGCACGCCTGTCATTGGTGGCGAGCAGGAAGTGAAAGCCTCGGTCACCCTCGAAATTCGCTATTAAGATTCGTCAAGGAAGGTTGGATGGGGAGATTGTCGCGATCTCCCCTGATGACTTACCTTCGCCGCCGCAAACCCGACGCGCCGAACCCTGCCAATGCCAGCAATCCCAGAATTGCAGAAGGCTCGGGAACCGATTGTCGGGATTCGGATTTCGGTTCGGTTGGGTAACCCACGTACAAAGGAAGGGCACTTCCATTGACGCCGCTCGCCGCCTCATCGAGGGTTAGCCGTCGGGTGTCTCCATTGCGCGTTTCTTCGACCGCGATTGGAAACGGATTGCTATTGAAATTGGTTTCGCGAATTCCCGCTAGCGACACCGACGAGTTTTCATTCACGAACATCGGTCGGGTCTTTTCGTCGCCAGTGGAATAAATGTGCGCCCCCAACACTTCTGTTTTGCCGCCATTGCGGGTGATGATAATACTATTCGCCCGTTCGGTTTTGAGTCCGAGAATCCACAGATTGCTACCGTTATTGACGATCTTGGGGACTTCGTCGCTTTCAGGATTGAGCTGGCGCGCCCAAACATTCTGATGGTTAAACGTCCAAGGCTGACCCGCCACATCTTCGAGGTACAGATCTCCCGAACCTCTAGGCAAACTCTCGTATTGACCTTGAAATAGAATTAAGTGACGCAACACGAGCGATCGCGAGGTATTGTGAAATACGCCGCCGGCTAATCGAGCAAAACGCTCGATCGTCACCGTGGGAGCAGTTCCATCCACCACCTCGAACTGTCCGCCGCCGAGAATCCATCCCTCAGTTCCCAACAGGTGCTGCACGTTCCCCCGCACGAACACCGTTTCGTTGACAATAAACTCCCCAGGCGGCACGTAAACGGTTTTCGCTCCCGAATCGATCGCCGCTTGAATGGCTGCCGAATCGTCGAGATCGTCGTCGGCGATCGCGCCGAAGTCTTCAATGCTGACCCAATTTTCAACCGGATCCGGTGGCGGTTCCGGTGTCTCTTTCACGGGCAAATTGAGCGATCGCTGCGGGGTCGGATGCAAGCTGAGAATGTCGTGGGAAACGAATTCGTCCACCATTGCCTCTAAAACGTCGCGATCGTGACCGTCGCGGTTGTCGATGGCTTGCAAGTAACCCGAGGTGGTGACGTTACGGGCAAATAAGGTCGCCTCGTTCGTAATGGCTGCCTGGGTGGGATCGCCTCCCACCAGCATCGAATCCACCAGCGTTACCAACCCTCGACCGTTTTGGTTGTAGATGACCGGCACTTGATTCTCGCTTCTCAATCCCCGCAGGTTAACCACCTGATTGCCATTGACCAGACCGTATTCGTTTTGATCGTGCAGCCAGATATCTTCGAAGGTCATGCTGTTGACGGTAAATCCGGTGCGGATGCCGATGTCGAACCCGTCTACTTCGACGTTTTTCACCAATAGCGGCCCGATTTCGTCTACGAATCCCAAATCCAGTCCGTAGCGACCCTGACCGTCTCCGGAGCGGATCCGCACTTCCCGTACCGTGCCTTGGTTGCTGGCGTTGAACTGAAGTCCGATCGCCCCCGCATTGCCGGTTCCCGTATCGATGGTCAGGTTCCGCACGGCGTTGCGAAATCGCTGGGCGGGATCGGGTCCGGTGTAAATCATGCCTTTGGGATTGTCCGGATCGTCGTAGCCTTGGGCGTTGTCGGCGAGTTTAATCGTCACGCCATCGGTACTCTCGCCCTGCAAAATCGTGCGTTTGAAGTCACTCATACCGGCAATGCCGGCGGGCCAGTCGAGCCGATCCGAAATTAAATAGGTGCCTTCGGGCAAGTAAATAATCCGGTTGCCGTTGGGAAACGCCGAGAGTGCCTTTTGAATCGCTGCCGTATCGTCGGTGACGCCGTCGCCCGCCGCGTTGTAGGGGGGTTGGGTGACGTCAAGGATTTTGGCACCCGCCGGAAATGCCGTCTTGCGGGCAAAGGCTTCGTCGAGAAAGTCAAACGTTTCGCCCCCACTGAGATCCGATCGCATTTCCGAGTCGGACAGGTCGCCCCCCAAGGTTGCTGCCAGTGAGGGGGAGGCGATCGCGCTAATGCCGAATAAGCCGATCGAGCTAGCAATGAGCGGTAGAAGTTTCATAAGTCCTCGAGCGATCGCTGGGGTGAGATGGTTCGGGAAATAGAGCATTTTCAAGGTTAATAAGATCCCCTCTCTGTTGCCTGTTGCCTTGCTCGACTGGGGTGTACTGCATATCGCTAACAACTTCTATTTACCGAGTTTCACGGATAACGCGCAATAAAATTGCCTGGATTCGAGTTTTTAGAAAGCAAATATACGCAAATAAGTCGGTGACCGCGCGATCGATCTCACGTTAAATTAACCACAATACAGACCATTGCAAAATTTCAGGCAATGAATTCCGTGAATATACTGAAACGCTTAACACTTTATCGCGAAATTTCACAAATGTCTATTAAATGACTAATACTAAATAAAGACTTCATCAAATTTCGATTTGCTTTACACGATACTTAAAAAGTCACGAGTTCGCGATCGCTTCTGACGACCAACGTTTGCCCCCCATCGCGCGATTGCAGCAACATCTTTCTCCCCAGGCATGATGGGCAGCTCGAATAAAATTCCCCTCCAGTCAATACTGAAGGGGACAACCATTGAAATGAATACTCCTCCACCTGCTACG
>CAYQUF010000237.1:0-5937 GCA_964420595.1 uncultured bacterium | reverse complement strand
CCCACCCTACGGTTGTGATTGAGGCGAGTCAATCCCCCCGGAAACTGGAGGGAATTGCGCCGAGAAAAACGCCACGCGATCGCCTAAGAGCGCAACTTCATCACCCAACCGTAAGGATCGGGCGCTTTCGAGGTTTTAATGTTCTCCAATTGTCGTAACAATTGCGGCCCGTAAGGACGCGCATCGACGGGAGATAAATTTAAATCTCTGCCTTGATAGTGAATCACATCCACGTGAGCGATGGTGGCGGCGGTTCCCGTTCCAAACACTTCCGAGAGCAAGCCGCGATCGTGTGCTTCGGCGACTTCATCGATGGAAATAGCGCGTTCTTCGACGGTGACCCCTTTATCGCGCAATAAAGTAATGACCGAATCGCGGGTAATTCCCGGCAAAATCGTTCCCGTCAATTTTGGCGTAATCGCGACGCCATCGATGACGAAAAATAAGTTCATCGTGCCGCATTCTTCGATGTATTTGCGGTGCTTGGCATCGAGCCACAAGACGTTATCGTAGCCTTGCTGTTTGGCTTTCTTGTCCGCGAGGAGGCTGGCGGCGTAGTTTCCGGCGGCTTTGGCTTCTCCAGTTCCCCCTTGACAGGCGCGAACGTAATCGTCAGCAACCCGCAGGCGAACGGGATGGGAATAATACGCGCCGACGGGACAGGAAATAATCAGCAGCTTGTACGATTCTGACGGTCGCAGTCCGATAAACTCATCGGTGGCAAAATAGACCGGACGCACGTACAAGGCGCTATCTTCGAGGGTGGGAATCCAATCGACATCGAGTTCGATCAGCGTTCGCAACCCCTCCATAAACAAGTCTTCGGGGATGGATGGCATACACAACCGTTGCGCTGACCGATTGATGCGGTGAAAGTTATCTTTGGGACGGAACAGCAACGGTTCGCCTTTGGAACTTTTATAGGCTTTCATGCCTTCAAACACCGCTTGTCCGTAGTGGAGTGCGGAGGTGGCGGGAGAGAGGTCTAACTTGCCGTAGGGAACGATTTTGGCATTTTGCCAGCGTCCGTTGGCGTAATCGGCAACAAACATGCGATCGCTAAAGATTTTCCCAAACGGAATGTTGTTGGGATCGAGTTCGCTGAGGCGAGATTTTTCTAAGGGTTCGATCGCAATATTAGAAGTCAGCGCGTCCATCGTAACCTCGTTTGTTGGCTATGGTGGTAGTCATCGTTGTTCTAGGTTAACTCGATCGCTCGCTCGGTCGGAATTAGGGTTTCGCCGTCCCTTTTCCGAAGAATTTCGGCGGTGCGGCGAGGGTGTAGGTTTGAGTTTCCGAAGCGATCGCGTCTCGCAGGTGGCGCGGGGTTTGCATCATTCCCAACAAGGCGATCCCGTCGAGCATCCGCAATCCCCCAGTAGTTTGGTCTTGCAGCAGGCGATCGATCGCATCCGGATCGGGTCGGGTGTCAATTTCGTTCGCCGAAGCAATGGCAAATCCCCAAGGTGCGGCGTAGGTGGGAACGTAAGACGAATAGGAGCGCACCTGGGGAAACACGGTTTCGAGGGTTTTGACGATACGCGCGTGCAGGGTCAGTTCCGCCGGCGCCACCGGACCGGCTTGCACCACGAAGTACCCGTCATCGGCGAGGACGCCGCGAATTTGCTCGAAATACTCTTTGGTAAACAGTTGGAACGACGGTCCCTCTTCAATCGGGTCGGAGAGGTCGGAAATGATAATATCCCAGCGATCGCCAGTTTGGTCTAAAAATTCGAGCGCATCCCCGATAACCAAGTGAAAACGCGGGTCGTCAAAGGCATTTTGATGCATTTCCGGCAAGTGTTCGCGACAGGCTTCGACCACTTCGCCGTCAATATCGACCATCGTCACCTTTTCGATAGTCTTCCACCGCAACACTTCTCGCACCGTCGCGCCTTCACCGCCGCCGAGGACTAAGACGTTACGCGGCGAGCCGTGGAAAATTGCCGCCGGATGTACCAGGGGTTCGTGGTAGAGAAATTCGTCTCCGGTGCAAGATTGCCACTTTCCATCGAGAACCAGTGCTTTTCCGTACGCGCCGGTTTCGACAATCGACATTTCCTGATAGGCGGTTTTCCGATACGCCAAAATGCGCGTAACTCCGTGAATGTAGACATCCCACGGCGTGATGTATTCCGTGACCCACAAATCGGCTTTAACTTCGCTCCCTGCCATGCTGGGTAACTCTCCGAGTTGGCGATCGAACAGAGCGATCGTACCAGATTCGCTGTCCCCTTTCGATCGCCGTCCTGGTTTCACCCCCACTCCAATCGGATAATTGACTCGTTTTTGGCTAGGATGGACGTACTGGGGAATTTCAATTGGCACTGGGGACAACTCGACGATGAATCGGCGCAACGTGGTATTCATCTTAGGCATCGGGCGATCGGGCTCGACAATGTTAGATTTAATGCTGGGCAGCTATTCCCAGGGGTTTTCTCTCGGCGAGATTAGCAAGCTTCCCGAAATTTTCGAGAAGTACCGCACTCCTGCCGCCTTGTGTTTTGACACGACATTTTGGCAGGATACGTTTGCCCTCTCGGAAACGCAACAATTGGCAGCGGGTTTGAGCAATCATCGCCTGCACCGACACATTCCCCTGAAACTGGAGCGGTGGGTGCGCGAACGGTTGGGATGCGACGGGATTCTCAATCCTTACACGCTCCTGTTTGACAAGATTGGCAAGCCGATCCTGATCGATTCGAGCAAGTATCCCAATTGGGTCTGGCGGAAGCTCAACGCGCGGGAGTTTCGCCAACGCCAGATTACGCCATATCTGGTTCATTTGGTTCGGGATGGGCGAGCGGTGTTAAATTCGTATTTACGAGCGTTTCCCGACTGGACGGTGGAGGAATTCGCGCAGCGGTGGCTGGACAATTTAGAACAATCGCAGCAGGTGTACGATTTGTTCCCGAGCGATCGCAAGATGCGAGTCCGCTACGAAGTCCTAGCCACCGAGACTGAAAACGTGGTGAGACAGATTTGTCGAATGCTCGAGATTCCGTTCGAGCCGCCGATGTTGGAATACTGGAAGCACGAGCATCATTATATCGTCGGCAGTCGCAGTGCGAGGGCGCTGATCGCTCGCTATCGAAACCGACCGGTTGAGGCGAAAACCCAGGAGGTTCACGGCGAATACTATCAAACTGTAGATTTAGCGATTCGACTCGACCAACGCTGGAAGCAAGAGCTGGAGGCGGCGAAGTTGGAGCGGTTTTACGAGTTAATCGGCGATCGCAATGTGCCGTTTGAGTGGAACGATTGAGCTGGAGGCGGCTCCCGATTGTCCCGTCTCAGCTTCGGGGAATTGGATTGTCAAATCCCGATCGCGCGTTACCCAACCTCCGACAGACTCGATAGAATAAACAGTTGGGGCAATTATCGGACGATCGCCCTTTGCGTCTATCTTTAGAATTTTAGAATTATTGACACTACGCTTATGTCACTGCCTATTGTTGCTATTATCGGACGACCGAACGTGGGAAAATCCACCCTCGTCAACCGTCTCGCTGGAACTCAAGAGGCGATCGTTCACGACCAACCCGGCGTTACTCGCGATCGCACCTACAAACCCGCCTTTTGGCAAGATCGCGATTTCCAGGTGGTCGATACCGGCGGCTTGCTGTTCGACGACGACACCGAATTTTTACCCTACATTCGCGAACAAGTCCTGGCGGCGTTAGCCGAAGCTAGTGCGGCGATTTTTGTGGTAGACGGACAGATGGGTCCGACGGCGGCTGACGAAGCGATCGCCGAATGGTTGCGCCAGCATTCGGTTCCCACGTTCCTAGCCGTCAACAAATGCGAATCGCCAGAGCAAGGGATGGTGCAAGCGGCGCAATTTTGGGAGTTGGGACTCGGCGATCCCTACCCAATTTCGGCGATTCACGGGAGCGGAACCGGAGATTTGCTCGATCGCTTGATCGAATACCTCCCCGCCAACGATGAAATTGCCGATCCCGAGGAAATTAAAGTGGCGATCGTCGGTCGTCCCAATGTGGGAAAATCCAGCCTGCTCAACGCCTTGGTGGGACAAACCCGCGCGATCGTCAGTCCGATTTCGGGAACCACTCGCGATGCGATCGACATGACAGTCGAACGGGACGGTCAAATTTATCGCCTGGTGGATACCGCCGGAATTCGCAAGAAGAAACACGTCAATTACGGACCCGAATTTTTCGGAATCAATCGCGCCTTTAAAGCCATTCGCCGCGCGGACGTGGTGCTGATGGTTATCGACGCGATCGACGGCATTACCGATCAGGATCAAAAACTGATCGGTCGGGTTTTGGATGAAGGTCGCGCCTGCGTGGTGGTGTTGAACAAATGGGATGCGGTTGACAAAGATAACTATACGATTTACAACTACCAAAGTCACATCCACGATCGGTTTTATTTTATTAGTTGGGCACCGACCGTTTTTGTAAGTGCTTTGACCGGAAAGCGAGTCGATAAAATTTTAAATCTTGTCGATATTGCTGCTGAAGAACATCGACGCCGGGTTAGCACTTCAGTCATTAACGAAGTGTTAGAAGAAGCGGTGACTTGGCAATCGCCGCCGACCAACCGCCAAGGGAAACAAGGTAAGATTTATTACGGTACTCAAGTCAGCAGCCAACCGCCGACCATCGCGCTGTTTGTCAACGATCCCGCTCGCTTTAGCGATAATTATCGCCGCTATATCGAACGGCAATTTCGCGAACAACTCGGCTTCACCGGAACGCCAATTCGCCTGTTGTGGCGGGGTAAAAAAGCGCGAGATGTCGAACGCAGCAGCAATCGCGCCGTCCGAGTATAGCGGGATGACGCCAGCACCAGACCGTCGGATAATACTGAACTGTTAGACTCGTCACCAACCCGCTAGCATGGACTTATTGCGATCGCTCCCTATCGGACTGTATCTCGAACACCCGATTACCTGGCTGCATCACCTCGATCCCCGCGTCAAACTCGGTTGGCTGATGAGTTTCCTGCTCGCACCGCTGCTCGGCGATCCCCTGTGGCGGATTGCGTTGGTGGTATTACTGATCGCCATAACTCTCGCCGCTCGAATTCCGCTGCGGGTGTGGCGATCGCAAATGGGATTGCTGATCGTCTTTTGTACTACGGTACTCTTCATCAGCGCGATCGCGCCAGATGGCTTTCCCGTCAGCCACCAACCTCGGCTTCCCCAAGACGAACTCGCTTTCAGCGAGCGATCGCAACTTCCGCCACCTCCCCAGCGCAATCCCTGGTATAACCCATTGGGAATTGGGACGCAATCCTCGCAACCCTCGAACGACACGCCACCCTCGCTGACGGATTTACCCCAACCCACCCGCTACCGTTACGTCCTCTTCGACCGGGGACCGCTGACCGTGACCCGCCGTTCCCTAGAGTTAGGCATTCGCGTCAGTACCTTACTGTTTACGTTAATTTACAGCACCAACCTTTACCTGCTCACCACCGCACCAGAAGAAATTACCGCCGGACTCGAAGATTTAATGCAACCCCTGCGACGGTTTGGCGTTCCAGTGACGGAATTAACCCTAACGCTAACCCTATCGCTGCGATTTATTCCGTTAGTTCTCGAAGAAATTCAAAACCTCTCCCGTTCGATTCAAACCCGCGCGATTAATTGGAAGAAATTGGGATTTCGCGGGACGGTAAAAGTGTGGACAATTGTGTCGGATCGCTTGTTAGAAAACTTGCTCATGCGCGCCGAACAAATTGCCACCGCCATGCAAATTCGCGGCTTCACCAGTGCTAGCACCCATCGCGTGGAATGGCATCAATTACGCTTGAACAAAGGGGATTGGGTGGTACTAGCGTTGTTGGTCGTGTTCTGGGGGGTTGGAATTTATTGGAATTGGTATAGCAATTTAGCTTGACGTCAATTCGATTGTTGGTTCAACCAAGCCTCCAAATCGCGTTCATCTTCAAAGTCCAGCAACGCCT
>CAYQUF010000236.1:0-6004 GCA_964420595.1 uncultured bacterium | reverse complement strand
TGTCAGCAGGTGGGTATTCGTCGGACTTGGGTTTCACCGGCGGGAAAGAGAAAGACTTTGCTCCCCTCGACTTACCTTCAGACGGAAACTTTAACGCCGACCAGGACGATCCCCTATCGCAAGTCGGACAATACATTACCCTCGAACAACACGCCCAAGATGCGTTTGAGGAAGCTCGCAAACTGTGCGAGAGTCTGACGTTGAGCGATCTTCCAGTAGCGTCGATCGAACGCGCCGCCCGATATCACGATGCCGGGAAAGCGCACAAGGAATTCCAAAAGATGCTTACCTGGAACCGGGAAGAGCGCAATGGAGCGACATTGTGGGCGAAATCCGATCGCGACTTCAAAAACCCCGACGATCGCCCGCCGCGCAATCCCAAACATCGTGACTTTCGCTATCTCCGTCACGAATGGGCGAGTGCGCTGCTGGCCTTGAAACAGGGCGAACCGTTTCTGCTGGCCTATCTCGTCGCTTGTCACCACGGCAAAGTCCGTATGGTCGTGCAGCCATACCCGAACGAACAAGCACCCTCCGACGGCAGAGCCTATGCCCGAGGGGTTTGGAACGAAGACGAAATGCCGGATATCGACCTTGGTGAGGGCCTCATCGTTCCATCCTGCAAATTGTCGCTCGATTGCGTCGCACTTGGGGATAGTGCCAGCGGCGAAGAATCTTGGGTGGCGCGATCGCTCGACCTCTTAGACGAGTACGGCGCTTTCAAACTGGCCTATCTCGAAACCGTCGTGCGCGTAGCAGATTGGCGGGCATCGGCACGATACACCCGACAGTTGGAGGAGGAATAACGGATGAATCTCGCATTACCCGGCGCTCACCCGGACTCAGTGGCCAGCTACCTCAAAGCGTTGGGCGTCCTGCGTATCCTTCACGAACAGCATCGTTCTCAGATTAAAGGCAGTTGGCAGCGTCAAGTGGTCGTCCAAGAATCCAACTGGATGGCGACTTTCGAGGCTTCCCAGGATGGCAATACTCAGAGCGATGTGTTTGTCGTGACCGGTGAGATTGCGGCTGAAGAACTCCTTCACTTCTTCCTGTACGAGTACGAACCAACGCCTTTTCTCGCACCGTGGAATGGCAGTACGGGGTTCTATCTGAAGGACAACAAGAAAACCCTCGATGCAGTGCGACAGTCGAAAACTCAGCGGTTGTCAGCCTATCGCCAGACCATTGACATTGCCCAACAGGTGGTCAATGAGATGGGACTGGAGAAACAACCGAGTGGAGACGATAAGAACCAACTGGTTCGTCAATTGCGCGATCGCCTGCCCGACCTGGCCGTGCGCTGGATCGATACCTGTGCTTTGGTCTCTAACAACGATATTCAATATCCACCATTGCTGGGAACGGGTGGGAACGACGGCAACTTCGAGTTCAGTCGCACGTTTCAGCAACAGCTTCAGAATCTCATTGACTTTGAGACGGGAAAACCGACCGCCGACGCTGAAACGTTATTAAAAGCGGCATTATTCGGAGAAACGCTACCGGGTTTGTCATTCTCTGGCAAAATCGGTCAGTTTGACCCCGTTGCGGCGGGTGGGACTAACGCTGCACCAGGTTTTGAAGGAAAATCTCGGGTCAATCCTTGGGATTTTGTGCTGATGATGGAAGGCACACTAACGTTTCAGGCACGGCTGACCCGCAAGTTTGAGTCGTCTACTCAGGGTGCGTTGACGTATCCGTTTGCTGTGCGACCTACCCCGATGGGTTACGGAACGGCGGCTGAAGACGAAAACATTCGGGCTGAAACTTGGATGCCGTTGTGGTCGCGTCCGACTCGATTTGACGAACTGCACGTTTTCTTTGGGGAAGGTCGAGCCAAGGTGGGAGAGCGTCACAAAACTGGTGTAGATTTTGCACTGGCTGTGGCCGACCTCGGGAAGTTTCGCGGTATCGATGCCTTCGTGCGCTACAGCTTCCAAGAGCGTAATGGCTTGTCCTACTTTGCCGTACCGCTAGGAGCATTCCGCCCGCGCGATAATTCACCAACGAGTCTGTTATCTCGACTACTCCCCTGGCTCGATGGCTTTCGTCGTGCTGCCACATCAGACACGGCTCCAGCTTCCGTGAAGCGCGTCCATCGCCTGCTGGAAACCCGCATGGTGGAATTCGCTCAAGCCAAAACGCAACCGGATACGGCTGGAAACGAACCACTGCTTGAGGTTCTGATTGCTCTCGGTGAAGTCGAACGAACACTCGATCGCTCGCTCAAGTGGGTGCGCGAGGTTAAGCTATCACCTATTCCGTGGTTGAGCAGTGGATGGGTGAAAGCCTGTAACGATGAGTCTGTCGAATTTCGTCTGGCGTTGGCACTGGCGCGACGAGGGTTGTATCGGAAAGTCGAGCGCGACCCGACGACGCAATACCCGAAACTGATGGATTATCCCGAACGCGATCGCGGTTTGCGGCAGCGGTTGGTTCGCGTGCGCGGTCGTAAACCCGTCTGGGGAGAGTCCGACGGCATTACCGTTTGGCAAGCGGGAACCCTCGTAGACAACTTGCTGATGCTGCTGCAACGCGAGGAAATTGAAGCGCAACAGAATGAAAAACACGAGCAGATTGCTGCAACAGTCGAATCGCTGGAATCAGAGGAAGATACGGAGCCGCCAACTTCAGAAACCGAAACGAATGGAGAGCCTCCGCAGTCGCGCAAACGGTGGCATCCCGCCACTGCCCGATTGAGTGAAATTCGAGCTTGGATTGACGGAGCCGTCGACGACCGACGCCTCGAAGCGATCGCCCGAGGGCTGTCACTCGTCAAACGTCATTTGGATATGCCACAGACCCAGTCTCAGGACGGTATCGATACGGTTCCCGCCGCCTTTGCGCTACTCGAACCGGTCACTCGGCGTGTCATTCCGACTCCGACGGAAGATGGGACGCTTGCCGAAGACCGTCATATCGTCCTACCTCGCGTGTCGGGATTGTGGCGTCGCTTGGAGGCCGGCGACTGTCAGGCGGCGATGCGATTGGCAACCCATCGGCTCCATGCCAGTCGCTTTCGATTGGCGGTGGGGGTATTTGACGAACCGGCCGAACGGACTCGTCGAATTGCCGCAGCCTTGGCGTTTCCAATTGCCGAGGAGGCGTCGCGACAGTTACTCGATCGCATCTGCTATCGCGACCCAGCGTCATTGGATTCAACGTACACGAATTGACCCTTACTCTCAAGAGCAAGATGAACTTTAACGCTTTACAAAATACCAATCGTTTGTTAATTGAAGCGGACTTACAGCCGTTACAAGGCACGCGCTTTCAACCGACTGGTTTTCCTGACCTTGGTGCAGCAACCTATCAACTTCCCGATAAAAATCGGACAGAGATGGTGTTGTTGGAATCTGCTCAGAGTGTAGCCAATCGCCTGGAAAACACGATTTGGGATGAAGTTGAACAGGATGTTATCGAACCATTACGAGGGATTTCTTACGTGGTGGTGAAAGAAGACGATGAGGTGCTGACCAATTCTTTACTGGAAGCTCATCGTATCAACTCGTTTTATTTGCTCGAAGGTGAGGATAAGAGTTTTCTCGAACAGTTGAAATCTGAACTCGATGCCCTGGATAAAAAAGGTGCGATCGACCCGCACAAGCTGGCGCTGACTCTCGCCAAGTATGACGTTAATTCACTGCTACACGGTGTCTTCCTAGCTAAGAAAGAGTTAGCAGGCGGACGCTTTCGCTTAGCTCGGGCATTGTCCGGTTTCATTGAAGCCTATAACATTCGAGAAGTACAATTTGGCGGCGTCAAGCTCGATCGCGTCGATCCTCAAGCGGAAGCTAAAAAAGGCGGTGGGAACATTCCCTACGCTCGCACGGAATACACGGCTGAGGCGATTACGGCTTTCTTCAGTCTCGACTTGGCGCAATTGCGTAACTATCGGCTCGGTGACGATGCCACCAATTTATTGATTGCGATCGCCTTGTGGAAAATCCGCAGCTTCCTCGAAAATGGATTGCGATTGCGAACGGCTTGCGACCTCGAATGTACGAAGATTCGTGTCACTCGTCCCGAGAGTTTTACACTACCGAAGCGAGACGATCTCGAAACACTACTCCCCGATTTGGTAGAGGCTGCTCGACCGTTGTTTGGTGACGAACCCGTGACCGTCGTGCAGTACCGAGAAGCCGAGTCGAAGACCGAGACGAAGAAAGGGAAGAAATAGATGAGTGTGACGTTATCGATTCGCTTCCTCACCGGGCGCTTTCATGCGACACCGTGGAACCATCAGGTAAACGAAGGGATTGTGGAATATCCACCGTCGCCGTGGCGTATCCTACGAGCATTGGTGTCGGCGTACTATCATCTGCCCGACCGTCCACCGCGCGATCGCTTGTGCCAACTGGTCGCGACTCTGGCCGAAACTCTGCCATCGTATCAGTTACCACCTCACACCACGGCGCATACCCGGCACTATATGCCCCTTCGTAAAGAAGGCAAAGAGACGACCACCAAGGTCTTGGATACGTTTATCGTCTTCGATCGCGCAACGACACTTGCCGAACGAGCGCCCGAGATTCAAGTGGTGTGGCGCGATGTCGAACTGGATACCGAGCAGCAGCTATTACTCGAACGCCTTTGTGACAATTTGACCTATCTCGGTCGCGCAGAATCTTGGTGTGACGTGTCGGTATCCGATCGGTCTCCGACAGCCTGCAACGTCCAGCCGCTCGGAGCCTATGAAGTGACGGCAGACGAAACCACTCGCGTTCTCACACCACTATCTCCGTCGGAGTTTGAGGGATTTCGAGCCGCCCTCGCCAACGTCCCTCGACCGAAACGTGCCAAGTGGAAAATCCCCCAGGATCTCCTCGATGTTCTCGAAGTGGATATTGGCGACCTACACCGTCAGGGATGGAGTGGTGTTCCCGGTGCGCGATGGGCGACTTATGCGATCTCGAAAGATGTTAGGCGATCGGTTTCTGTAAAACCGCGTTCGATCGCTCGTCCGACTCTGGCCCGATTTGATTTGACCGGCAGTGTGTTGCCGCCGCTGACCGAAGCCTTAGCGGTCGGCGAACGGTTTCGACAAGCGTTGATGAGTCGTAGCGATGATAATTTTGAAGCCATGCAGACGTTTTCAGGACGGCAGACCACGGGCGAGAAACGAAACGGACAAAATCATGCTTGGTATCTCCCAGAAGATAGCGACGGCGACGGACGGATCGATCGCGTTTGGGTCTTTGCAGGCGAAGGATTCAGCGACGATGCCGTTCGAGTGCTGTATCACTTACCTTCAGTGTGGTCGGGGAAAGCTTTTCAAGTGCAAACTCAGTTGACGGGACTGGGAACGCTGGAGGATTATCGACCTCGAACCGTTGGAGCGTCTCCTGCCATTCTCGGCTGTAGTCGCGTTTGGCGATCGCTCACGCCGTTTGTATTGCCGCGTCATCCGAAGAAAAAAATCGACCCAGATACCGGATGGCAAGTCGATGGTGTACAGTGGCAAGCTAAGCGACTGATTGGTCAACTGTCATCGGTGTTGTCGATCGAATCGCTTGCTGATGTGCGCGTTCTGACGGACTCTGATATCAATCATTCGTATCCCTGGCACGCTTTCCGTCGCCGACGCTTTTCTGGGCAAGGTCACAAATCGTCAGACCGAGGATATTGGGTTGAGTTAGAGTTTAAGAAAGAACAATACGGACCGATCGCAATCGGCTACGGCGCACACTTCGGACTTGGATTGTTCGTTCCCTACTTTTGCGCGGAGGGGTAGGTGTAGAAATGCAATTATCGTATCATACAGTTCAATGCCTTACACTACAAAGGATACAGCGATTTGTCTCGAAAAACGATTCGCGCAAATGCTGGAATTCTGATGAGATAAGGGTTTGGTGCGTTGATGCGATAGAATTTTTCTTAAGGACGATGGCTGAAATGAAGTTTCGCCAGACATCCGCGCAAACGTACCTTGAAAACCATATAGTACAAGGTGTTCAGAGGGCGGCAGTTTCTCTGTCCCTTACTGGGACAGCCCCATTGAAGC
>CAYQUF010000235.1:0-6095 GCA_964420595.1 uncultured bacterium | reverse complement strand
TATCTCCCTATCCCCAACAACCTGCATTCCCGCACCTAGTGCTGCGATAATTGCATACTGTCGAACCATAGGAAGCGGGGAGCTAATCGTGAAAGCATTCGTGACCGGCGCGAGCGGATTTACCGGATCGCATTTAGTCAAAGCCTTAGAACGACGAGGCGACGAAGTTGTGGGATTGGTGCGCAAAACCAGCGACCTGTCGCGATTGGAGGGAACGCAGGCGCAACTGGTGTATGGCGACATTTGCGATCGCGAGGCGATTCAAGCCGGAATGAGCGGGGTCGATACCGTCTTCCACACCGCCGCTTACGTGGAATTGGGTTTGGTGGATGCACTCAAAATGGAGCGGATTAACGTCGAAGGCACCCGCACCGTCCTGGAGTCGGCGAAAGCGGCGGGAGTGTCGAAAATGGTCTATTGCAGCACCATCGGCGTATTTGGCGATACGAAAGGCAAGTGCGTGGACGAAACCTTCGATCGCGAGCAAGCCGACTTTTCATCCCCCTACGATCGCACCAAATACCTGGCGCAACAACAGGTGGATCGCTTTGCCCGCGAGGGCTTTCCCGTCGCTAGCGTCATGCCTTCGGGAATTATGGGATCGGACGATCCCCACTTCGGTCCGATTTTCAAGCAGTTTCTCAAAGGGGGATTGAAAGTTTGGGCGGGAGGCGATCGCGTTACCGGATTGGTTCACGTCGATGACTTGGTAGATGCCATGTTGCGGGTGGCTCAAACAGCTCGACCGGGCGATCGCTATATTATTTCTGCGGGCGACCTGACCACGCGGGAAATGTTCGAGTTCATCAGCCGCGAAACCGGAATTCCCGCCCCCGCTGAAGCTCCGGAGCCGTTAGTTCGACTGGTGGGTAACGTCCTCGATCCGATCGGTCGCGCGTTATCGTGGCAACCCCCGCTCAGTCGCGAACGGGTGCATTACGTTTACGATCGCTGCGTTCGCGTCGATGCCAGTAAGGCTCGTCGGGAATTGGGTTGGCAACCGCGATCGGTCGAGGCACTGTTGCGGCAGATTATGAAGGAGTTATCGCAGCAGATGGGGAATTAACCAGCCTTGGCGTCCGTCTTGCCATCGTCGCGACAAAATGGGGGTTAGAGCCGATCGCGCGTCTCCCTATCCCCATTTCTCCCGCTCTCCTCTCCTCCAAATCGAAGGCAATACCGACAATATCACCTGGCAAAATCCCTCTACGGCGCGGGAGACGGATAGCGATCGTGAACCGCTTCAATTTCGGTGAGAATGTCTTCGTTTAACTCCACACTCGTACAGGAGAGATTTTCTTGGAGCTGTTCGAGGGTAGTCGCGCCGATAATCGTACTTGCCATGAACCAGCGAGTGCGGGCAAATGCCAACGCCAGAACCGCAGGGGAAAGGTTGTGGCGATCGGCGATCGCCATGTAAGCAGAAACCGCTTCGCTGACGTTCGGCTTTTCATAGCGCCTGCCAAACGATGGAAACAGCCCCAGACGGGAGTTTTCCGGCTTCCCGTGCAAGTATTTTCCACTCAGCAAGCCGAAGGCTAAGACACTGTAACTCAACAATCCCACGTTTTCCCGGTAGCAGGTTTCGGCTAAGGCAACTTCGTATTGGCGGTTAATCAGGTTGTAGGCATTTTGAATCGAGATAACTTTGGGCAATCCCAGTCGGTCGGCGAGGTGAGAAAACTGACAAACGCCCCACGGGGTTTCGTTGCTCAATCCGATATAGCGGATTTTTCCGGCTTTGACCGCATCGGCGAGAACGGCGAGCTGCTCTGCGATGGGAACTGTCTCCCGTTCGTTGGCGGGATTGTAAACCCCTTGACCGAATAGGGGAACGTAGCGATCGGGCCAGTGAATTTGATACAGGTCGATGTAGTCGGTTTTGAGTCGTTTGAGGCTGTCGTCGATCGCCTGTTCGATATTGCGGCGATCCAGTACCCGGTCTTTGCCGCGAATCCAGGGCATATTCGGGGTGGGTCCGGAGACTTTCGTGGCGACAATCAGGCTCGCGCGCTGTTGTTTGACCAGCCAGTCGCCGATGTATTCCTCGGTCTTCCCCTGAGTTTCGGCCCGTGCGGGGACGGGATACATTTCTGCCGCATCGATAAAGTTGACCCCTTGGGCAACGGCGTAATCCAGTTGCTCGCGGGCATCTTCGATGGTGTTCTGTTGCCCGTAGGTCATCGTTCCCAGGCAAATTTCGGAAACGGATAAGTCGCTGCTGCCGAGTTGGTTATAGCGCATGAACGTTACTATCAATGCCTTCGAGGATTTATTGTCGCGCAGGATCGGCGTTTGGCGCGCGGGGTGTCGAAAAAAATATTACAAAATGTAAATCGGGGTGTGGGGTTTCACCCCCCATACTGCTATACTAATTTTTAGTAGATGCACCCTGATGGCTACGCCCGGCGACCAACCGGGCGTTTTTTTTATGCGAGTTCCCCGTCTCCCGTTCCCGAGTTGAGCAGTTGACCGGTATGGGTGGGGTCGCGCTTTGCCAGCAACAGGTAAGTGGTCATTTCGCCTTTTCCCTTCACGGCGATCGTGCCGCGTTTTTCTAAAAAGTATCGATTTTTCAAACATTCGTAGGTAGCTTCAGTAACTTGAATGCGGTTGGCAATGCCGTGAGATTCCATGCGACTGGCGAGATTGACCGTATCGCCCCACAAATCGTAAATAAATTTCTTGATACCGATCACGCCAGCCACCACAGGACCGGTAGCGATGCCGATTCGAATGCGGAAGGCCTGTCCGGTGCGATTGTTAAACTCGCGCAGGGTGCGTTGCATGTCGAGTGCCATATCTGCGATCGCCTCGGCGTAATCGTCGCGAGGAATCGGCAGTCCCGACACCACCATGTAGGAGTCGCCGATGGTTTTGATTTTCTCCAACCCGTGCAAGTCCGCCAGGCGATCGAATTCCGAAAAGATTTGATTGAGCAACTCCACCAGGTCGGGAGGCGAAATGCGCGAAGAGAGTTCGGTAAAGCCGACGATATCGCCAAATAAGACGGCTACGTCGTTAAAGCTGTCGGCGATGGTGCTGGTTTGTTGCTTCAGCCGCTTGGCAATGGTTTCGGGTAAGATATTGAGCAGCAGGCGTTCGGAGCGTTCCTGTTCGGCGGCGAGTTGTTCGTAGGCGCTTTCGAGGGCGCGACGGGAGTTAAAATCCGATCGTTGCAGGCGATCGTAGAGATATACCGATAAGTCGCAAATGCCGCACAGCCAGAAGAAATAGAGAAACGAGATAGACGGGGTCATCCATTCGGCTGGCATGGCGATTTCGAGATCGAAGGCGAATGCCAAGACCGCACACAACCCAAACATTCCCAGTTGGGATCCCACGTGCAATCGCCAGCGGACGGGGATGAGCGTTGCCTGACCGAGAAACATCAGCGGCCAGATAATCAGAGAGGGTTCGATTCTGCCTTCGATCGCGTCGGCGAATTGAGCGTTGAGGGTCATCGACCAAGACGTCAGCAGAAAAATCACTCCCGGATAGCGAGAGCCAAATGGCGATCGCAGCAAGATGTACCATACGATTAAGCACAATTCGCCGAATAGCTGCGTCACCAGCCAACTCCCCTGAAATTCCTCGGGTTGAAACTCCAAGTCATACAGTTCCAACCCCATGAACGTGACGAAGGACAGAAAGGCGAGAACGAGTCCCAGGCGCAATCGCTTGTGCATGAAGTGACGCCGCCACTCGTCGTAGTTGGCTGCTCGAACGGCGGGGAGACTGCCAAACATGAGATACTGTACCCGCTCGAAGAGCATGGCGATCGGCGATCGCTTGGCTCGGTTAGGCTGGGTTGGAGGTTGATAGCGCACTGTATTAAATAGTGTGGGAACTTTTAATTTAGTTGTATCCTGTCGCGCGTTTAAGTGGTGGTAAAGTCGAGGCGACCTGCGAGCGATCGGTGGCTCAAACCCTTGCCAGCGAACCTTTAGCCGCTATGCTAGAAACAGTTGCTCGTTTGTTGCGCACGCTTATGAACCGTTCCAAAATCGTCGCGATCGTCACGGGGGCAATTTCCCTGATTTTAGCCGTCGCCTATCTCGTCCTCGTTCAACTGCTCGATTTTCGAGGAGAAATGATTCCCGCTCCCCAAAGTCAGGTGTTGCCTTTAGTGCAAGCGGCGATGATTTCTATCGTTTCATAATTTCGGGAAAAGTCG
The DNA here is from genome assembly GCA_964420595.1 of uncultured bacterium. Lineage (GTDB taxonomy): Bacteria > Cyanobacteriota > Cyanobacteriia > Cyanobacteriales > Geitlerinemataceae > CAYQUF01. Next base: position 1,918 of record CAYQUF010000235.1, on the reverse strand, counting down.
CGTGGCAAATGTAGTTAACGTCACAGCGTTTTGAGCGGGGAAGTGTTATGAAAACCATTCGTTGTGCATCCCATCGATTCTCGACCTCAATTGCCCTCGCGATCGCGCTAGTGCCGCTGGTGGGATCGGTTCCAGGTTTGGCGATCGATGTTCCACCGCGATCGCAACTTTCCCAACGCGCGCAAGCACCCACCTTACTCGATCGCCAGGATGCCGTTCGCTTAGTTGAAGCGTGGTTGGAGGCGAAAGCCGATATTTTTTCACCCCCTTACGATCGCGATCGCGCTGCCGAAATTACCACCGGAGCGTTGTATTACGATATCGTCCAACCCGGCGGTTCCATTGATTGGCTCCGTCAAAACGACGCATACTATCGCTATGGCGTGCAACGAGTCGATACCGTCCGTCGCTTTGCCGCAGAAGACCGAAAAGCTACAATCGATTTAACCATTACCGAAAGTAGCACCTTATACGAAAATGGGGAAGCCACCGAATCTGATTTTGATACCCAATCGTATCGCTACGAGTTAGAATTTAGCGACGGTCGGTGGAAAGTCGCCGATTACCGGCAAATCGATTGAAATTGGTAGATGAAACCATGAAACCGAGTCACTTGGCGATCGCTACTGTATTATTGTCCGTCGCAACCGCATCCCCCAGCCTCGGCGAAAATCCCGCGCACTTGCAACGGTTGTTAAGCACGTCGCGATGTCCTCGCTGCGATCTCAGTTTGGTGAATTTAGAAAGCGCCAATCTTCCCAACGCCGACTTAAGAGCCGCCGACTTCTATCGCGCCACCTTAATCGACGTGAATTTTCGGTTTGCGGACTTGCGAGAAGCCGATTTTGCTGCCGCCGATATGCGCGATATCGATATTGAGTCGGGAAATTTATCCGATGCCAATCTTCGCAATGCCGATCTCGAAAATGCCTTTTTATACGGGACAAATTTGCAACGAGCCGATTTAAGAGATACGAATTTAGAAGGTGCCGTACTATTTGAGGCAGATTTGCGAGGCGCGCAGTTAAGCGGTGCTGATTTGAGCGGTGCGAGTCTCCGGAATGCCAATTTACGGGGTGTAGATTTGTGTGCGGTCAATTTGGACGGTGCCGATTTTGAAGGAGCCGATTTGAGGAATGCCAATTGTGCCGATATTGTTCGGATCGGCGATCGCAATTAAACTCGAACGAATATCAGGGCAATTCCGATGTCAGTAGCGACAAATCTCATTTTACTCGGAATTGCCATTCTCTACGCGATCGCTCCTCTGATTGTAACTGTAATTGGATTGCGACTCGTCAGCGTATTTGGATGTAGCGTTTCGGGGATTATCGTCAACTGTCCGAACCGTCCGAAATTAGGATCGCTGTTGACCTACATGATTTTCTCCCATTGGTTGGCAATTTTTACGGTTCCTTCCGGCGGGATTGCCATTATTATTTTAGGTGTTAAGTTGTTCGTAACGCTCGAACAGCGCTAGCGATTTCATCGGACGTTCTAGCGTACTGGCGATCGCATTTTATTCTACCACCTTTACGATCGTGAATCAATTATCGACGTGGCGATCGCGAATTCCCGGACGCGCCTATCTGTTATTGGCAATCCTAATTTTTGCCGCCGCTAACTCTATTGTCCGCCAACTTACCAATCTCGGCGCACAAAATTTAATCGACGGACGCAACCCCATTTCGTTTTGCAACGTTCTATTTGTCGGAAATCTCTGCGCTCTGATTGTCTTAATTTTAGTCTATCGCCAGCAACTTCGCCCTGCAACCGTTCAGCAACTTTCTAGTCGAGATTGGTTGGGAATCATTGGCGTTTCGATACTATCCGGTGCGTTGGCTCCGTCGTTAATTTTTATGGCACTGGATCTCACCGAAGTTAATAATGTCATCCTTATCGGACGAATCGAACCCCC
>CAYQUF010000234.1:0-6192 GCA_964420595.1 uncultured bacterium | reverse complement strand
GTTGGGTCTGTGAATGAAGAATCCCCTCGCCACAAGGGCTGGGGAGTGTCAAGACGAACCACCCCACTGTTGGAGGAGATATTGGAAGAATCCGGCGGGATCGAGGGGTTCCATGGCTTGAATTTTGCGTCCGCCAGGGGTGATTTGGGTTCGCCCCTGACTGATGCCTTCGGTGACGATGTACGTTTCCCAACGCTGCAATCGATACAAATCCGGACGACCGAGATAGGCAGTGGCGAGGACATCCCACGCATAATAGTCTTGGGGCATGGCGATCGCGTAGCATTGTCCGGCAAGGTCGGAGAGAGGATAGCGACGCTGGCGCGAGAGGCGATCGACGAATTCTGTAGTTACGGGGACTTGATTCGTCGCATCGAGGGGACACAGAATTAACGGGATTTCAGTCTTCCAAACGCGATCGGCAGCGATGGGGTCCCAGTAAACGTTCCATTCTGCCGAGCCATCTTGACCGGGTTCGATCGCCTTTTCGACGTTCCCCGAAACGTTTAGCGCTCCTCCCATCCAGACGATTTCTTTAATTTTCGCTTCGATCTCCGGCGCGAGGTCCAACGCCGTCGCCACGGTCGTCAGGGGACCGGTCACCATCAGGGTTACGGGTTCGGGAGCGTTTCGGAGCGATCGCGCCATGAATTGGGCACCGGATTCGTCCAGGCGCGGGGTGCGAATGGTTTCCCGTTCGTTGAGAATCGGCAGGCGATCCACGATAAAGCAATCGCGACGATACAAGCGCGGAAACGGATTAAGCCCGCGAACGGAACTAGCAGCCACGGGAACTTCAGGGCGATCGGCGAGATCTAAAATCTTGCGGGTGACGCTAACGGCGGGTTCGAGATAGCAATCGGCTGGGGTGACGACGACGCCGAGCAATTCGATATCGCTCATGGTAACCAGCAGCAGCGTGGCGAGAAAGTCGTCAATCGCGCCGTCGTGATCCATCAGTACCAGTCGGGTCATTGCCAATTGCAGAAATTGAGGGTTGCTCTGTCTAACTTACTACGATCGCGGACAATCGGTATTAACGGGTTCGACCTCAAATCCCTTGCGATTCGGGCATTCTCGTAGGTTGGGTTGACAAAGGAAACCCAACGAAAGCCTTGGTCATGTTGGGTTTCGTGTCTCAACCCAACCTACAGTGTTAGAGCGGTCAGTTCACGACTCAATCGATACGCGCGGCAATCGATGTTTGAACCCGCACAAAATCTCCCACGAAATCGTTCCCAACTGCGCCGCCCAGTCATCCGCCAAAATGCAGTGACCTCCCTGCTTGCCCAATAGCGTCACCACCTCACCCGGTTGCACGTCCGGCACCTGGCTGACATCGAGCATCAACTGATCCATCGTAATCGCTCCCACCTGGGGCACTCGCCGATCGCGCAGTAAGACGTCCATCCCATTCGACAAGGGACGCGGTACCCCGTCCGCATAACCGATTCCCACCACCGCCACGCGCATCTCCCGAGGCGCAACAAACTGATAGCCGTAACTAATGCCGCTCCCCGCCTCGATCGTTTTCACCTGGGTCACCCGAGCCTTCACCTGCATCGCCGGTTTCAGCCGAACTGTCCCTTGTAAGTGTTCGGCAGGATACAGACCGTAAATCGCCAAACCGACCCGCACCATATCGTAATGTAAGGCGCGATCGCCCAACGTGGCTGCCGAATTCGCCAAATGCAACCTCGGTGGCACGAATCCGGTGGCGCGAATCCGAGCGATCGCCTCTTGAAACCGCTGGTGTTGCCGCTGCATCTCCCTCGGGTCGCGATCGTCTGCCGTCGCCAAGTGAGAATACACGCTCGCAATCTCCAAATAAGGCAACCGCCGCACCAACTGCACGAACTCCGCCGCCTCTCGCCACAGCACCCCCAACCGCGACATTCCCGTATCGATTTTGAGGTGAACCGGCAGCGATTGACCCAACTCGGCTAGCGTCTCCGAGAAGACCAACGCTTGCTTCGGCATACACAGGGTCGCCTGCAATTGCCAGTGAACCAATGCCCGCAACTGAGCCGGGGTATAGGTCGCCCCCAACACCAAAATCGGCGCAGTTATTCCTGCTTCCCGTAACTCGATCCCTTCTGGAATCGTTGCGACTCCCAACCAATTCGCCCCAGAATCGAGCGCAGACTGCGCCACCGAGATTGCCCCGTGACCGTAAGCATCGGCTTTCACGACTGCCATCAGTGCCGTTTCAGAGGCGATCGCACCTCGGATCTGGTGCACGTTATGGGCGATCGCCCCTCGGTCGATTTCTACCCACGCTCGCTCTCGCAGCATATCCAACGGACTTTCACAACGCCAGCGCGCGATATTCGACGTTCGATCCCAACTGAGCATTTGATTGTTGTCTCTCTCTCACACCACAAGCTTGCAATCGCGGTTCGGTAAAATCCGGAGGGCGCGATCGGGGAAACTATACCCCAGTTATTGCTACACGATCGAGCCGTTAAATTTCCGTAGAGAATTGAGACGGGGGAGAGAACCTCGGGATCCGGGCGTTATTGCCCCAACGCCATCAATCCCGCGCCGTACGCCGGTTCGCCTCGCGGTTCCACAACAGTTGCCACGGGTGCCATTTCCCGACAGTATCGCTGGCGCAACCCAGGCAATCCCTGCCACGCGCCCCCAACCGTCACTACATTCACCCGTTCGCCTTTTTCAAACAAGGAATCCCGGACCACTCGCGTCGCCAGCCCTAACTCACTCGCCGCCCCATCCAGAATCCGATTCGCCACCCCATCCCCTTCCCTCGCCGCGCGATCGACCAAAGGGGCTAACTTCGCCAGATCGCCGACCGTCCAACCGCTGCGATACACCCGCGCCACCAAATCCTCGGGACCGTGCAATCCCAATTGCTGCCGTACGAACTCGGTCAGCCGGGTCGGGTCGGATCGCCCGTCAAACGCCCGCATAACCGCTTGCAACCCCTGTACCGCAATGGCGTAACTACTGCCTTCATCGCCGAGGATGCGACCCCAGCCGCCGACTCGTTTCGTCTCTCCGTGGCGGTTGCGTCCCCAGACAATCGATCCCGTTCCCGCGATCGCCGCGATGCCGATATTCTGCCCCAACCCGCCGACCAAGGCAATTTCTCGATCGCTGCAAACCCAGGCGCGATCGCTCGAAAACTGCCAATTTGCCGGAAGTTCGTCCCACAATCGGGCGATCGCGCGCCGCACTGTCGTCACATCTTCCGCTCGTCCCACCCCCGCCAGTCCCAAACACAGGGATTGCAACCCGAGTTGCGGATACGGCGCAATCGCCTCTGCAATGGCGCGGTAAATTTCGCCATAGGCTGCCTCGATCCCGACAATTTGATAGTTCGAGGCACCGGTTTCGGTGCGCTCCCACACCCGACCCGCCCAATCCATCAGCACGCAAACGGTTGTCGTTCCGCCGCCATCGATACCCAATACCCCTCTTGTCAGTTGGTCTTTTTGTCGTGTTACAACAAGAGTATTCGACGACATTTAAAACACTTTCGTAAAGGATTAAATAATAATGGGCTTATTCGATCGCGTCGCTGGAGTGCGCCAACAAAGCCAAGTCGCGCTCGGTCCGGCAGAAGCGTTTGCCGCACTTGCCTTAATTGCCGTAGCCGCCGATGGCTATCTCGCCGAATCGGAAGCGCAAGTCCTCAACGCCGCCTTGTCGCGAATGCACCTGTTCCGGAGTTATTCGGCAGACGTGATGGCATCGATGTACGATCGCCTGTTGGGAATTTTGCGGCGACAAGGCAGTAATGCCTTATTCAACCTGGCAGTGGAAACGCTACCTCACGACCTCTACAATACGGCATTTGCGATCGTTACCGATATCGTCCTCGCCGATGGGGAAATCAGTTCGGAAGAAGAAAAGTTGCTCAACGATCTCTATCGCGCGCTAGATTTATCGGAAGATATAGCCGTTAAAATTATTGATGTCATGTTAATTAAAAACAAAGGCTAAAGGCTAACTTCCCGATCTTCTCAATTTCTAGATCCCCTCGATCGCGATCGGTCGAGGGTTTATTGTTTACGGAGATGCAATTTTGGAATTCTTCAATGCCATTTTCCCATCATTACACGGTTCGCTTTCGAGATACCGATGCCGCAGGGGTCGTTTACTTTGCCAACGTTCTGGCAATTTGCCACGAGGCTTACGAAGCGTCTCTAATTGCCAGCGGGATTGAGGCGCGATCGTTTTTTCGCCATCCCAGTGCTGCCGTTCCCATCGTACGCGCCAGCGTCGATTTTCTGCGTCCGATGTCATGCGGCGATCGCCTGATCGTCCAACTGATTCCCCGACCCCTAACTGAGAATTCCTTCGAAATCGTTTACGAAATTTTTGCCGACCCCAAGGGCGATCGCCCCCTTGCCAAAGCGCTCACTCGTCACGTTTGCATCGATCCCGACCGCCAAAAGCGGCGATCCCTGCCCGTTATCCTCCAAAACTGGCTGGATCGGTGGCACGGTTAACCTCCAAGAAAATGATAATTTTTTTGGATTTTAGTTAATTTTATGTAACCTAGATTACAAAATGTTGAGTACATGACGCATAAATTTAGATTTAATTAATAATTTAGATTATCGCCCTTCGGCGAAAAACAGCTAACGTCTATTGACCGGATTGCGAATATCGTAACCTAATGAAACTAGAGCAGCAATTTTACCAGCACCTTCGATCGCTCGGCTATTGGAACCATCCACCACGGATCCATCCAACCCAGTCTAAAGATGCCTTGACACTTGCCTGGTCGAACCCGAATACCACCGCCGATCCCGACACGATGTATCGAATTATTTGGTTGCTGAGTTCGACCAATCGCCGCCAACGCTTGTGCGGAACGGATCGGCGAATTCTCAATCGCGCCGCCATCGATTTAGTTCGCGAAGGCGATATTCTCTCGGCAACCCGACTGTATATCAAATATCTGTGGGAACAAGTACAAATGCAGGAGTTAGCCCAACAGCTTCCCGCCGTCGAATAAGGAAGGGAGGGAAGTTACAAAACTCGCAAATATTCCCTGGCGATCGTCGCAATGCGAGCGGCGCGATCGAGACCGTTGATAATGCGGCGCGCGCCATAAAAATCTTGCCGATCGCCCTCGACAAACTCCACCAATTTGTATCCGGTAAACGTCCCGTCCCGCATTCCTTCGACTAAAATGCGAGCGGCTACCCCCATTTCCGCCGCGCGATCGGGCGATGTCACTAAATCGATCCCCAACCGTTCGCTCCAATCGCGATAATTGCGGCGACCGGTAATCTGCACGAACCCCCGTCCCTTAAATCGCGGTCCGTCTCCCTCTTGAGTATTGCCCAAGTCCGTCCGTCCTTCGTATTGCCAGCCGCTGCCAAACTCGACCATCCACTGTCCCAAATGGGATTCGTGTTCCGCCGTTGCCAGCACGTAGGCAATTTGTCCGCGATCGGTAACCCCGTTGAGCTGGCATTGAGTCAAAATCAACGGTAGAGACTCGCGAGCGGCTTTGCGGACGTTGGGATAGGGAATCGATTCAACGATGCGATCGAGATCGAACGAGACAATGACATTGCGACGGGGACGATATGCCTCGACCGGCTCCCCGAGCAATTCCGACCAGGTTTGACCGCCGACTACCCCATCTGCCACCAAATCCCGATGCGCTTGAAATTGTTTGACCGCCGCTTCGGTCTTCGTGCCAAACAACCCGTCAATCGCCGCATCTTCGGGTAAAACGCCAGCTTGTTTCAATAATGCTTGCAAGCGTTTCACATCGGCTTTCAAATCGGGATAGTCGATGCCATCCCCTTGACGCAGAATCGGCTGTTTCGACCCTTGTTGCGCTAGATTCTCCAACGCCGACCAAGTATCGGAGCCGACGATTCCATCCACGAGGAGATCGCGATCTTGCTGAAACTGCTTCACCGCTTGTTCGACTTTAGCGTCGAATTTCCCATCTTCTACAGCGTCTGAGGGAAGCACGCCAGCCTGTTTCAACAAGCCTTGCAGCACTTTCACGCTGTCTTCAAACTCGGGAGCGTCAATGCCATCTCCCAAATGCAAAAGGGGGTATTGAGTTGCCATCTGAACGTGCCTCGACTATGCCGGTGAGTTCGCCAAGCGGGTTCCGTCGGAACCGATCGCGAATGCGACTTAATTATACGGTTTAGCGTCAGCCAATTGTTGACAGCCTATACTATGGATTTAAAG
>CAYQUF010000233.1:0-6209 GCA_964420595.1 uncultured bacterium | reverse complement strand
TCAGATTTCGAGCCCCGCCAATCTAAATTTCCTGAGCGATCGCCTCGGGTTTGTAGCGAATATTTGCCGCCTCCAACCGTCGCAGGGCTTCTGCCAAGCGATCGCGATCGGCAATCAAACTGACGCGCACGTAGCCTTCTCCCCCCGTCCCGAACGCATTTCCAGGGGTGACGACCACTCCCGTTTGCTGCAACACCGACAGGGCGAAATCCGTCGAATTCATCCCCTCCGTACACGGCACCCACAGGTACATCGTGGCGAGGGGTCGCTGTACCGTCCAGCCGAGTTTTGCCAGTCCGTCAATCAGGAAATCCCGACGGGTGCGGTAGCGTTCTTGTACCTCGTGCAAGTAGTCCTCCGGCATTTGCAACGCCGTTTCCGCCGCCGACTGCAACACCGAAAACAGTCCGTAATCGATATTGGTCTTGAGGGTGCGCAACCCTTGAATGATGTGGCGATTGCCCACGACAAAACCGACGCGCCACCCCGCCATGTTGTAAGTCTTCGAGAGGGTATGGAACTCCACCCCGATCTCTTTGGCACCCGGAATTTCGAGCAAGCTAGTGGGCTGATACCCGTCAAACGCTAACTCGGCGTAACACAAATCGTGAACCAACAAAATTTCGTAGTGGCGGGCGAAGTCCACGATTTCCTCAAAAAACTCGCGCGGCGCAACAGCTCCGGTCGGATTGTTGGGATAGTTGAAAAACAGAACCTTGGCTTGTCGGGCAATGTCTTCGGGAATGTCGTTGACATCGAGCAGCCAATTTTTCTCGGGTTTTAACGGCACGCCGACGACTTTGGCTTCAGCGATGAACGGTCCGCGAAAATGGGCGGGATAGGCGGGATTGGGCACTAACACCACGTCGCCGGTATTGAGGTAAGCCAGCGAGAGGTGCGTCAGCCCTTCCTTCGATCCCAACAGCGGTAGCGCCTCCCCTTCCGGATCGAGATCGACGCCGTATCGCTGCCAGTACCATTGGGTAATGGTTTTGCGAAAGCTTCCCGTTCCTTCAAAGGGAGGATAGCCATGATTGAGGGGATCGCGCAAGGCTGCGATCGCGGCTTCGACAATTGGAGCTGGGGTGGGACCGCCGGGGTTTCCCATGCCCAGGTCGATTAAGTCGATTCCCTGCTCTCGGGCGCGAGCTTTGAGTTCGTCTAATCGCGCGAATACGTAGGGCGGTAGGGTTTTTAGGCGATCTGCGGGACTAATCCAATCCAAGTTCATCGATCTAAGTCGTGGCGTTCTTCGTGGGTAGGGCAGTCTCAGCCTGGAGTGACTGAGGTCTGGGTCAGTTGAGCGCGGCTGATTTCCACAGGCGCTGTTGTCGAGACCATTGCCGACATCAACTGTTCCGGAACTACTGTAAACGGTAAGCGGTGAATATCCGAATCGGCGGCACAAGCAATTTCGGCAGCTCGTTGCAGTTCGCTCAGAGCAATGTCGGCTAAACCGAGATCGCCGAGGCTTTTGGGCAAACCGATCTCGTCATAGAAATGTAACAATTGCCTTCGGGCAGAGGCAGCCAGTTGATTGCTTTGCAGCAATTCTTCCAACCGCAACTGCACTAGGATGCCGTAGGCAACTTTTTCGCCGTGGATGGTGCCGTGGCTGGCGAACAGGTGGGTTAAGCCGTTGTGAACCGCATGAGCGGCGACGGTGCGGCATTGCGCGCCTCCCAATCCGCCGATGACGCCAGCGAGCAAGACGGTGGCATCCACCACTTCCTGCCACACGGGACTTCCCGGTTGTTTCAGGGCGGCGGCTGATTTTTGCAAGAGCAGATCTCGCAAGACGCGCGCTTGCTGGACGGCGGCGACGATCAGGGTTTGTTCGGAATGCCCGCTGCTGACGGAGGCTTCGTACCATTTGGCGAGGGCGTCGCCGATGCCCGAAATCAGGGTCTGTTGGGGGGCGGTTTCAATCAGGTTGTAGTCTAAAACGAGCAAGTCGGGACAGCGATCGAGTCCGACGTCGTAGAGAAATGCCCCTTGTTCGGAATAGACGTTCGAGAGTGCCGTCCAAGCGGCGCAGGTGGCGGCAGAGGTGGGAATGGTCGCGACGGGCAAGCGACACTGGTGGGCGAGGAGTTTGGCAGTATCGAGGGCTTTCCCGCCGCCGAATCCAATCACGAGATCGGCTTGGTGTTGGGCAATCTGTTGCCGCAGTCGTTCGAGGCTGGCTTCGCTGCAATCGGCACCGTAAGAGGCACTGGCAATGCTGAGCTGTTGCCGTTCTAAACTGGGTTGCAAGCGAGTTTGGGCGAGGGCAACGGTCCGATCGCCTCCAACGACCAACGGACGCCGTCCCAGTTGCGCGATCGCGTCTGTGGCACGGGCGATCGCATCGGTTCCTCGGATAACGCGCCCGGGGGAAATGGCAAGCGGCGGCAAGGGGGGATGGGTTTGAGCAGAGGCGTGAGTGGATGGATTGGGCATACAGCGATAATGCGAGATTGCCGACGTGTCTCTTTTATTTTAGGCAGGCACGATGCCAACCCAGGGCGATCGCGCCCCTAGAAACGTACGGAGATCTCGATAATCCTATCTCACTTTTCTGTCGCAGTCTATGCCAGCGACTTGGCAATTTTCGATTGAAGCGAATTAATGGCGATCGCGCCGTTCCGGTTGAAGCGCTGCGTTGAATATTTACGATTGTAAATCTTATATTGCCGTTGAATCGATAGATTTAAATAAAGGTTTCTCGGTGAATAGAGTTGAAGATGCACCCTGGTGGCTGGCGTTAACGACGCGATCGCGGCAGGCGAATGGTAAATTCCGTCCCCCGTCCCGGTTGCGAGGCACATTCGATCTGTCCGCCGTGCTTCTCGACCACGATTTGATAACTAATTGCCAGTCCCAGTCCGGTTCCTTTTCCGACCGGCTTGGTGGTAAAGAATGGATCGAAAATGCGTCGGGAGATGTTTTCATTCATGCCCATTCCGTTATCGCGAATTCGAATTGCGATCGCATCGTCGGTAGCTTCAGTGGAAAGACAGATTTCGGGTTGCTCTCCCGTTGACGGTTCTTCGTTTTCCCAGCGACTGTCGATCGCATCGAGAGCATTGTTCACTAGATTAATAAAAACCTGGTTGAGCAATCCCGCATAGCATTCGATTTTTGGCAAGGAATCGTATTGTTCGAGAATTTGAATTTCGCCCCGCTGGGTATTGGCTTTAAAGCGATGTTGTAAAATTAGCAAGGCACTCTTGATTCCCTCGTGCAAATCCACCACTTTCAATTGCGCTTGATCGTGTCTGGAGAAATTGCGCAACCCTTGCACGATTTGGTGAATGCGTTCGGCTCCATCTTTCATCGAGGTCAGGAGTTTGGGCATATCCTCGATAATAAAATCGAGTTCGGCTTGTTCGATCGCGGTTTGAATTTCGGAGTCGGCGTCGGGATAGTGTTTCTGGTACAGCTCCACAATCTGCATTAAGTCGCGGACGTAATGGCGAGCGTAGTCGATATTGCCGTAAATAAAACTAATCGGATTGTTGATTTCGTGGGCAACGCCTGCCACTAACTGACCCAAACTCGACATTTTTTCGGTTTGGATTAATTGCGATTGCGTGCTTTGCAAATCGTGCAGCGCCTTTTGCAACTGACTGGCTTGTTGTTTTAAATGTGATTTCGACTGGCGCAGGGCTTCTTCCGTTCCCCGACGGATATAAATTTCTTCTTGCAAGCGGGCATTGGTTTGACTTAATTCGGCGGTGCGTTCTTCCACTCGCCGTTCGAGATCGTCATAGGCGCGTTGCAAGGCTTCTTCGGTTCGCTTACGTTCGGTAATATCCCGCGTGACGGTTGCAAAGCCGAGAATTTGCCCGTTTTCGTCCTTCAATGCCGTAATCAGAACATTTGCCCAAAAGCGAGTGCCATCTTTGCGCATTCGCCAATTTTCGTATTCGCATTTTCCGTCTTCGGTGGCGCGTCTGAGACTTTCTTCTGGCTTGCCTGCGGCGACATCTTCAGAGGTAAAAAAACGAGCAACCGACTGTCCGATAATTTCCTCAGATTGCCAGCCATTAATCCGCTGCGCCCCAGCATTCCAACTAATGACTCGTCCGTACTCGTCGAGCATATAGATGGCGTAATCTTTGACGCTCTCGACCAGGAGATGAAAGTGTTCTTCGAGGGAATTAAATCTAGACTTAAACTGACTTTTGGCAATGGAACATTCCGGTCGCGTTCCTAAATTTTGAACGGTGGCGTAAATTAATTTATCTTCTTTGGAGAGAACGGCACGCCATGCCAACCATTTATAAGATCCGTCGCGACAGAGAAATCGATTTTGGAACGAGATGGCTTCAACGCCTCCAGTCACTAATTGATGAATTTTAGCGAGGCTGTGTTGGCGATCGTCTCGATGTACCCAGTCCAACCAGGGTTGAGTCGAAAATGCACTTGCAGAGAAGCCAAATGCCTGCTTCCAGCGGGAATTGACGCGCCGAAAATAACCATCTAAGCCAATAATGCAAAGCAGGTCGGGCGAGAGTTCGAAGAAGTTTTCCACCTCGTTTAATTTTGAGCGCTCCTGTTTTTTTGCTTTGAGAGTATGGCTGACAATATTATCAGTTGGAAGTTTGATGAACATTTTGCTCCTAAGCAGCACTGCGTAGATTCCCATCAGGCAGCCACTCTGGTTAAAAAGGCATAGTATTATCGACGGGGATCGATTAATTGTATGGTAGTATTTTAATCTGTTAATATTTTGTTGGCAATTTGAAATTATGTTGACTTTTATTCACAATTCTTAATTAAACGCGCGATCGCCTTATTTGTCCGCCGCCAAGACCGCGAGGGCGTTAACAATTGCCGCCGCCACCGGCGATCCCCCCTTCCGTCCTTCCGTGCGAATTTGGGGGACGCAAGTGCGAGCCAGGCGTTGTTTGGACTCGACCACGGAGACGAATCCCACGGGGACGCCAACCACCAAAGCCGGGGTAACGGTTGCCGTTTCGAGAGCGTCGCACAGAGCCATCAGAGCCGTTGGCGCGTTACCGATGGCGTAAATTGCCTCGGGATATTCCTCCAAGCACGCCAGAATCCCGGTTTCCGTGCGGGTTTTGCCGGCCATTGCCACCGAAGCGCGATCCACTGCCGTGACAATCGGATTTCCGCACGTTTTTGCCACCAATCCGGCAATCCCCTGCCGCACCATACTCACGTCTGCGATAATGGGAACGCCCCGTTGCAATGCCGCGATCGCGCTGTCGATTGCCCCCTCAGAAAAACGGATCGACTGTTTGAACTCAAAATCGGCAGTGGCGTGGATGACGCGGCGGACAATGGCGTATTCGGTCGATGAAAAGGAATGCTCGCCAATCTCGCGATCGATAATGGCGAAACTTTCTCGCATGATGGGATGGATGGGTAACACGCTCCTTTTGGCGAACGCAACTTGCTATTCAGCATGACACGAAACGGTGCGGTTAACGCGAATCGATCCCCGGTCGGACCGTCGCCCAATCCGCCAATTTTGCGTCAATATTATTGTATGAGTCTCTAGTATTGCAATCATGACCGATTCTCAAGCTACTTCCCCCGCCAATCGTCCCAGTTGGTACCGTCGCCTGTTTGCCTGGGGGATGTCGCAAATGAACCAGGCGGACGAAAATTCGATTCGACTGAAAGATTGCCAGACCTACAATAGCGCCGCCGAACTGAAGCAAGCCTTGCTCGGCGACTTGCGCGGACGAGTATTAGAAATCGGTCCGGGAGCGGGAATTAATTTTCCCTATTACTCGCCGGAGATTGAATGGATCGGCATCGAACCGAACGACTACATGGGTCCTTATTTGGAGCGGGAGGCGCAAAAGTATGGGTTGAATATCCAAGTCTACCAACAGGATGCTGAAGGGCTGCCGGTGGCGGATAATAGTATGGATGCGGTGGTGAGTACCTACGTACTGTGTTCGGTCGATCGCCTCGACGAGACGCTGCGAGACATTCGACGGGTCTTGAAACCGGGGGGTCGGTTTATTTTCTACGAACACGTTGTCGATCCGAATGAAAGTTGGCTGCGGCGGTTGCAACGGGGGATTCGACCGCTGTGGAAATGGGCGTTTGACGGGTGCCATCCGGATCGCGAAACCGCAGAGGCGATCGCGGATTCGGGATTCGATCGCGTGGATTACTATCGCTTTCGGATTTGGGCACCGATTGTCAGCCCTCACGTGGCGGGGGTGGCGATTGAGCCGGAG
>CAYQUF010000232.1:0-6314 GCA_964420595.1 uncultured bacterium | reverse complement strand
CTTTCAATGGAGGCTTGGCAGGCACTAGAGTTTAAGTCTTTAGCAAAAGGGAACTTGTCTCTAAGAGTTTTGCTGAGACGATACAGATCCTTCTGTCCAACTCCTGAATTGTCCATCCAAAAGCGGATGGCTTTGTTGCGGATAAACTGAGCCGTTCGGATGGCCTCATCAATGGCACTATATTGAGTGGGTTTCCCTTTAGCTTTAAACTCTAGGACAATCATTGGCGTGGGATAACCTGACGCAAAATAGTATAACCTAAAAAGCCGTCCTAGAAGGACGGGGCTTTAGACCCAAGTTTTTCGGTAAAACTGTCGCTTGGATGCGTTGCAGGTGCAAATCCTGCCCGACCCATTGGATGACCCAACAGGCGGGGATAGTGTAACGGCTAACATGTCGGTCTCCAAAACCGATGCTCTGAGTTCGAATCTCAGTCCCCGTGCTTATTTTCCCCCGGTCGCTCAGTCGGGTAGAGCGCTTGTCTGAAAAGCAAGAGGTCGTCAGTTCGATACTGACCTGGGGGGCTTTGTTGCCCTATAGCTCAATGGTAGAGCGACGCGCTGTTAACGCGGGGGTTGTAGGTTCGAGTCCTACTGGGGCAGCCATTCATTGCCGGATGGACGAATTGGTAAAGTCGCATCGCTCTGAACGATGAGGTTGCAGGTTCGACCCCTGCTCCGGCATCCACTGATTGCCCTGTGGTGTAATTGGCAGCATCTGTGACTTTGAATCACAGAGTCCAGGTTCGAATCCTGGCGGGGCAGCCAAATTCAGCTCCTGTAGCCCAATTGGCAGAGGCGGTCGTTTCAAACGCGACAGGTTGTGGGTTCGACTCCCACCAGGAGTACCAACCCTCGCTCCCGTGGCGGAATTGGCAGACGCGGTCGGCTTAAAACCGATTTCTCTGTGGGTTCGACTCCCACCGGGAGTATTGTCGGGATGTAATTCAGCGGCGAGAAGCCATGCTTTGGGAGCATGGAGTCGTAGGTTCGAGTCCTACCATCCCGACTTAAACCCCTGTGATGTAATTGGAAAACATCGCCGACCCAGACTCGGTATTTTGCAGGTTCGACTCCTGTCAGGGGTATTCGCATCGACGGAGCAAGAGCGGCTTGTCAGGTTCATATCCTGAATATCGGCAGGTGCAATTCCTGCCCCCGCGACCCAATTTGCAGGTGTGAGTGCCAATCTCGCCACCTGCTTTTGAAGTCCCGTAGCTCAACGGTAGAGCATTTGCCTTACAAGCAAGAGGTTGCAGGTTCGATTCCTGTCGGGACTATCAATATTAACCCCCATAGCTCAATGGAAAGAGCAGCAGCCTTCGAAGCTGAACGTTCCGGGTTCGAGTCCTGGTGGGGGTGTTTGTTTACACTGACTGAGGAGGTTGTTTTCTTTATAACTGATTGTCCCAAACCTACGCGAGCGATCGCCCTTTTCGCGCCCCAATCTCTGCGAGCTTACATACTTAGTACGAGAGGAAGAGTAACGCTGACTTCAAACAGCGGGCGCTTGCGAACGAGGAGTGCGAAGAACCCGAGAGGTCGGCTTAGAAGTAGCCATCCTTTAAAGAACGTGTAACAACGCATCGGCGGAGTCCCTCTAGTAACTGAGAAGGCGCATGACGCTCTGGTCACTTGCGCGCGAGGGCGATCGCATCTTATCTTTTTAAAGTTTTGGAGCTAACTATGCCCATTTATTTCTACAGTACGCGAGAGAAACCCTACGGTTGTTTTTCCAACTTTTCTCGACATGGATTTGAATTAGATGGATTTTGGTGGACAACTAGCGAACATTATTTCCAAGCTCAGAAGTTTGTCAAAACCGATCGAGCCTGGTTCGATAAAATTCGCGAAGTAAAAGCTCCCAAAGATGCTGCGAGGATGGGGCGAAGTCGCCAACATCCAATTCGCGGCGATTGGGAACAGGTTAAAGACGAAATGATGCAGCGTTGCGTTTTACAGAAATTTAAAACTCACGCCGATATCCGCGATAGTCTTCTGGGAACGGGAGACGAACTCATTGTGGAAAATTCGCCAAGCGATCGCTACTGGGGATGCGGCAAAGATGGCAGCGGATTGAATCAGTTAGGAGCAATTTTAATGGAAGTTCGAGCGCAATTTCGCCAGCAATACGCAGATTAGAGTTCTCATTTGAACCGAACTTGGGGTCATAGCTCAGATGGCGAGAGCGCCTGCCTTGCAAGCAGGAAGTCATGGGTTCGACTCCCATTGACTCCATCGATGGTGTCTGAAGCCAAAGCGGTCGCGGCGCTTGTTTGTGGAACAAGTCATAACGGGTTCGAGTCCCGTCAGACACCCTGACGCGGAAGCTGCTGCCGAGCGGACGGCAACCTGCCTCGAAAGCAGGAGTGCGATTGAATTCGTAGGGGTTCGACTCCTCCAGCTTCCGTTATTGTCCAGGGAAGATGCTGCTGAAGGGACGGCAACTGGTCTAGAAAACCAGGGTGCGGGCGACCGCAGGGGTTCGATTCCTCCATCTTCCGTTTGTCCTCTGGAAGCTGAAAAGTGAGGCACCGTGCCGATCGCATAGAAGCTGCAAAATTCCTTGATTTACCATCACATCAGCGTGACTTCGACTGAACCTGTTGGTATTGGTAATTCTTCATTCTCAAAAATAATCGGTTTAAAAGTATTTTCCTCAGTCGTTTCGATGAGATCGTCGCGAGTAATTTCTCCCTCGACCCGAGCTAGAACCTGACCCGTATCTCCGATTTGAATGCGATCGCCTTCGAGACTGACATCTTCGATGTTAACCCCCTCGGGTAACTGAATTCGATCCGATCCAGTTTCAAAATCAGTAATGGTATCGCTCTGTTCTCCTCGACTCAGAACGAATAGATCGTTACCGTTGTTCGGGTCGCCTAGCATATTACCGCCGGTCAGCGTATCGGCTCCAGAGCCGCCAATAATCGTATCGTCGCCGAGGTCGCCGAATATGCGATCGTCTCCATCTTTTCCCGCTAGGAGATCCTCGTCCATTCCGCCGAATAATGTATTGTTAGTATCGCTATCCCCTGCAACAATCGTGTCATTGCCTTGATTTCCTAAATAAATTTCATTGCCGAAAACGATCGCGTCGTCACCGCCTTTCAGAACAGCGACGTTTATCCCTGGTGCGGCTAGTACGAGGTCGTATTGACCGCTACTTAAAGCACTCACGACAAAGGTACTATCGTCGTCTGAGTCAATTGCAAAGTCGTACCGTGTCGTGCCTCCATTCTCAGAAAGCGCATCAAATTTTTGTCCGATGGAGGCAGATGAGAAGACCATAATTTTTCTAAGTATACTTCATGTGTCAATGATTGACCTAGCATTGAAGCCCGAGCAATTTTGACTTGCGATCGATCGCATCTGGGTTCAGGTCAATATTGCAATAATCTGTTTTAAGATTTAAATATACGATCGCAGACTGTCAACCCCAATCTGGTTGAATTCTCGTTAATTCTATCGATGGGTATAGTTATAAATCATCATTCATCTGTTCTAGAGTTTGCTAGAATTCAAAGCTCTACATCTTGCCACCATCGCGATTCTCCACAAGCCACCACCAAAGTTAGCTCGACCGAACGATCGCCCTTCGTTCCCAGCCACTTTGCGCTACAACAGTTAAATGACTTGCAATCTCGATCGCGCATGACCCCCTTCTCCAAAACCGCAGCAGTCGGCTACAAAGGCGATCGCCCCTTTCAAACTTTACTGTTCTTGTATCGTCACGAGTGGGGCAATATCGGGCTGTCGTTCCTGTTTTACCTAATCAAACACAGCCCCGAGTGGATCCGTCCCATCGTCATCGCCCACGTCATCGATGTCATTTCCAATCCCGAAGCGCATTCCCTCTCCGACCTGTGGATCGACGCCGCCATTCTCGCCTTTACCGTGGTGCAAAACCTGCCCACCAACTACCTGCACGTGCGGTTTATGAGTGCGGCGACCCGCCAGATGGAATACAATTTGCGATCGACGATCGCGCAGCAGTTGCAGCAACTCTCCATCGATTTCTACCGCTACAACAGCAAGGGTCGCCTGCAAAACAAGATCCTGCGGGATGTCGAATCGATCCAAGCTCTAACCGTCCACCTGTTTCAACTGCTCCCCTCTGCCGTCATTACCATCCTGGTCGCCCTCGTCGCCACCGCCATTCGCGCCCCCGGTTTCCTGATTTTCTTTGTGGGAACCGTTCCGATCGCAGCGGGATTAGTGCGATCGCTGCGCAAACCGATTCGCGATCGCAACCGTACCTTTCGCGGGCGACTCGAACAAATGTCGGGACGCATTATCGAAATGGTACAACTGATTCCCGTCACCCGAGCGCATGGGGCAGAAGACACGGCTCTCCAACGCATCGACACCGAACTCAGTTCCGTACGCCACGCCGCTCGTCGCCTGGATCGCATCAACGCGATCGCCGGAGCGTCGTCGTGGGTCACCCTGCGCCTGTTTAACAGCATTTGTCTAATTATTTCGGCAACCTTTGCTTATACGGGTCGCTTTAACATTAGCGTCGGCGACGTGGTATTGCTGACTGGCTATTTCGACTCTCTTACCCAAGCTGTAGTTAGAATTATGTCGGTGTTGCCGCAAATCGGGAAAGGGTTTGAAGCGATCCGCTCCGTGGGCGAAATCCTCGAATGTCCCGATATCGAGCAAAACGAAGGCAAACCAGCAGTCCGCCAAGTTCGGGGCGAGTTCGTGTTCGATCGCGTCAGTTTCTTCTACCCCGAAGACGACCGCCACGCCATCCGCGACTTTTCCCTCCACGTTACTCCCGGCGAAACCATTGCTATTGTCGGTCCGTCGGGAGCGGGAAAATCTACCTTACTCAACTTGATTATCGGCTTTTTACGCCCGACGTCGGGACAAATCTTACTCGACGGTCGCGATACCGAGGAGTTGGACTTGCGAACCTATCGCCGATTTCTGTCGGTGGTGTCTCAAGAAACGATATTATTTGAAGGGACGGTGCGGGATAACATTACCTACGGGTGCGATCGCGCCAGCGAATCTCAAATTTGGCAAGCTCTCGACGACGCCAACGCCACCAATTTTATTAAAAACCTGCCCCACGGACTCGACAGTCGCATTGGCGAAGATGGGATGAAATTATCGGGAGGACAGCGACAGCGAATTGCGATCGCCCGGGCGTTAATCCGCGACCCGAAAGTTTTAATTCTCGACGAAGCCACGGCTTCTCTCGATACCGCCACCGAAATTCAAATTCAAGAAGCCTTAGAACGGTTAATGCAAAATCGTACTACTTTTCTCGTTGCCCATCGCCTATCTACAACCCGAAGTGCCGATCGCATTGTGGTGGTTGATGGCGGACGCACAGTTGAAATGGGCGATCGACAACAATTGCTCGAACGTCAGGGACTGTACGCTCAATTGTACGAATTGCAAACGTAATTTTAAGTTGCGTTTTGGACTTCTTAAAATCAATAGGCGAAAGGTCGGGCGTGTTTCGGCGTCGCTCGATTTTAGGGGTTCAAAATGAGGTAAAATTGCGGGAACGCACTACTCAATAGAGTATTGAAGTCTCTTCGCCTACGGGCAGAAGCCATCGAACAATTTCTACCCTAAAATCGATACAGCCAATCGAATAAAATTCATCCTTTATGAACCGCATCCACGACGCGCGACAATACGCACCCGCCACCGAACGCAATCGCCAACCCATCCTGCAAGTCCTGCAACAAACCTTAAGCGATCGCGGTACAGTCTTAGAAATCGCCAGCGGCACCGGAGAACACGCCGTCTACTTCGCACCTCGCCTCAAACCGCTCCAGTGGCTCCCCTCCGATCCCGACCCGCGCCTGCAAGCCAGTATCGCCGCCTGGTGCGACGCCGTCCCTTCCGACAACCTGCATCCCCCCATCCCCCTCGACGCCAGCGAGTCCGTGTGGACCGTCGAAACCCATCCCCCCGACTGCTTGCGCGACGCTCCCATTGGCGCGATCGTTAACATCAACATGATTCACATTGCCCCCTGGCGCGCCTGTTTGGGACTCATGGCTGGAGCCAACCGCCTTCTCCCCTCCGGCGGTATTCTGTACCTCTACGGTCCCTACAAGCGTGGCGGACAGCACACCGCTGCGAGCAACGAAAGTTTCGACGCCTCCTTGCGATGGCAAAATCCCGAATGGGGAATCCGCGACCTCGACGACGTTATCGACGTAGCGGCGAAACAAGACCTAAGTTTTGTCAAAACCGTCGAAATGCCAGCCAATAACTTATCCGTCGTATTCCGACGCAATTAATTAATCTAAAATCCAGTAGGGTGGGAATTGACGATCGATT
>CAYQUF010000231.1:0-6326 GCA_964420595.1 uncultured bacterium | reverse complement strand
CGATCGCGCCATTTTCAAAGGGTAAAATCTCAAAGGTAAAACAACAATGATTTACGATCGCGTCATTATTGGTGGCGGTATCGTCGGTCTAGCGACGGCGATGCAACTGGCTCAACGAGAGCCAAGCAGTCGCATTCTACTGTTAGAAAAGGAAGCCGATTTTGCCGCACACCAAACGGGTAATAATAGTGGCGTTATCCATTCAGGAATTTACTATAAACCCGGTAGTTTTAAAGCAAAGTTTGCCCGCGATGGCTGTCATTCAATGGTGGAATTTTGCCGAGAGCACGATGTTCCGCACGAGGTTTGCGGAAAGGTTATCGTGGCGACGAAGCAGGAAGAATTACCGCGATTGGAAGATCTCTATCAACGGGGATTAAAGAACGGCATTCCCTGTGCCAAAATTAGCGGTCAGGAAGTTAAAGCGATTGAACCCCATGTTAATTGCATTGCTGGCATTCGCGTCAATACGACGGGAATTGCGGACTTTAAACGAGTTTGTCAAAAGTATGCCGAAATCGCGCGCGATCGCGGTGGGGATTTACAACTCAATACGAAAGTGACAAACCTTAAAGAAACGTCGGAGGGTTATGCGATCGAAACCAATCGCGGCGACTTTGAGGGACGGTTTATTATCAATTGCGCTGGATTGCATAGCGATCGCGTGGCAAAGTTAGGCGGTGCCGACCCCCAAGCGAAAATCGTTCCGTTTCGCGGCGAATACTACGAATTAAAGCCGGAAAAACGCTATTTGGTCAAAAACCTCATTTACCCGGTTCCGAACCCGAATTTTCCCTTTCTCGGCGTGCATTTTACCCGCATGATTGACGGAAGCATTCACGCAGGACCGAATGCGGTACTGGGATTTAAGCGGGAAGGGTATAAAAAGACCGATATTGACCTGCGCGATTTGGCGGAAAGTTTGACCTATCCCGGTTTGTGGAAGTTGGCGGCGCAATATGGTGCCATTGGCGTGGGAGAGATGATTCGGTCGTGGAGTAAAACGGCGTTTGTTCGCAGTTTGCAGCGGCTGATTCCGGAAGTTCAAACCGAAGATGTGATTCCCACTCATGCGGGAGTGCGCGCGCAGGCGTTGATGCCAAATGGTCAGTTGGTGGATGATTTTCTAATCGTTGAAGGTCACAATGCACTGCATGTTTGTAATGCACCATCTCCCGCAGCAACTGCGTCTTTAGAAATCGGAAAAGCGATCGCCGATCGCGTTCCAACCGTCCAAACACAGGTTCGAGTTTAAAGGTTAGGTGAGTTTTGAAAACGCACCCAGTGAATCCGATGGCGTGGGTTCGAGAATGGAGCGCGATCGCTATTATTAGTGCGATAATTATCGCATTCGTGACCCTATTTCCGTTTAATTTCGCTTGGGATATCGGGGTCTCGGTGGGAACGATTTTTCAGCAATTTCACCACCCGACCAATCCTGCCGATTTTATCGGGAATATCCTATTATTCCTTCCCTTTGGATTTGGGTTGACGGGGTGGGTTCGCAATCCCAGTTTTGGTGTTTTTACGAGTGCGATCGCCATTGTGTTAATTAGCTTGGGATTGTCACTGAGCGTTGAAAGTTTACAGGTCTTTTTACCCTCGCGATCGCCGACTTTAAGCGATTTGCTCGCCAATAGTTTGGGGGGATTGGCAGGTTGGTCGATTTTCCAGCTTTGGCGCGCCACAATTCTCGGCTATACGGCGACAATTTTAGAGAAAATTTATCAATCGCTTTCAGCGCGATCGCTTGCAAGTTTGTTTGTCGGTTATTTAGCAATTATGATGTTGCTCTCGATCCCGACTCCCCAGGGGAGCGATTTGAGCAATTGGGACACCAGTTTTCCGTTAGTGGTTGGAAACGAAGCAACCGGCGATCGCGATTGGAAAGGCTATATTTCTCAGTTTTGGATGAGCGATCGCGCCTTGAGTCTAACTGAGGTCGAACAAGCATTTTTCAACCCTCAATTTCCCGAAACATTGGGAAACTCGCGACTCGCCGACTATCAATTTTCTGAACCAGGAAACTATCGCGATCGCGCCGGAAATCTTCCCGATTTAATTTGGAAAGGACAATCCGTCAAATATTACAAACCCGAAGTCGCCTCCTTCAATTCCCGTCAGTGGCTCAAAACCCCAGAACCCGCCACCGGACTATCGCAGCGAATTCGCCAATCGTCTCAATTTAGTTTAGGCGTAACTTTAGCGACTGCTCAGTTAATTCAAACTGGACCCGCGCGAATTATTTCGGTATCGCAAAACCCCTTTCAACGTAATTTTACGTTAGGACAGGAATTAAATCATTTAAGTATTCGACTGCGAACGCCGAGAACTGGAGAAAATGGTAGAAAACCCGCGATCGCCATTCCCAAAGTCTTTCGCGATATGCAGTTCCATCAAATTATCATTACCTACGACGGTTCGCAGTTTGCATCCTATATCGATCGCGTTGAAAATCGTCAAGCCATCGACCTCGATCTCCAAATCCCGCTATTTGGCAAGTTCTCGTTTTTGTGGAACGAACACAAACTCTACTTGCATCCCGGTCTGCTCGTCGTTTATAAGCTGATGTACTACGCGATTATCTTTATTCCGATCGGTATAATTTTATCCCTGCTTTCTGTAAAAAATCGAGTTCGTCCCATCGTATTGCTAATGGGAATTCTCGGTTCCGCCATGATTCTCGAACTCTTATTAAAGAGAAACCTGGCAAATCTTGACTTATTCGATCTAGGATTGAGTATCGCGATCGCCTCCCTATCCTTCCTTCTATTTCGACATTGGATCGGTGCGTGGCGATACAATCTCACCAGATAAAAAAAGTTCTCGATATCGCGGAGATCGTTATGACTGCACCCGTAACAAACACCTGTCCGGTTTGCAACTCCTCCAAATTTGACGTCTTCTTTGAAATGCTCGACGTTCCCGTCTTCTGTAACCTATTGTGGCCCGAACGGGACGCCGCAAAAAATTGTCCCAAAGGCGATATTAAACTGGCATTTTGCTCCGATTGCGGTTTTATTTACAACGTCGCCTTCGACCCCAAACTATTAGATTACTGTCCCGATTACGAAAACTCCCTCGATTTTTCACCTCGGTTTCAAGACTACGCCAAATCCCTCGCCAATCGCCTAATTCAACGCTACGACCTGCACGACAAAGAGATTATCGAAATTGGCTGTGGAAAAGGCGACTTTCTGCTGTTATTGTGCGAACTCGGAAACAATCGCGGGATTGGCTTCGATCCCAGCTATATCGCCAAACCCGATCGCCAAAGTCCAGCCAGCGATCGCGTGGAATTCGTGCGAGATTTCTATTCCGAACGCTATAGCGATCGCCAAGGAGATTTCGTTTGCTGTCGCCACACCCTCGAACATATCGAACGTCCGAATGTTCTGTTAAATACGCTGCGAAAAACCGTCGGCGATCGCCTCGAAACCCCCATCTTCTTTGAAGTCCCCAACGCCTTGCATACCTTCCGCAACCTGGCAATTTGGGATATTATTTACGAACACTGCGGCTATTTCGCACCCGTCTCTCTCGCATACGCCTTTTCAGCCTCCGGGTTCGACGTTCGACAAGTCACCGAAGAATTTCAAGGTCAATTTCTCGGACTCGAAGCCTTCCCCGGTCACGCCAATTCCCAACTGACCCCAGACCAAACCCAAGAAGTCCGACAACTCGCAAGCGACATTCGCGAATTCACCCGCAAATTCGACGCCAAAATCGCCGATTGGAAGCAAAAATTAGAAGACATCGCCGCCAACGGACAGCGAGTCGCCATTTGGGGTGCGGGTTCCAAAGGCGTCACCTTCTTAAACCTGCTCAAAGGCGATTTAGTCGAGTATATCGTCGATATCAACCCCCGCAAACAAGGGATGTACGTCCCCGGAACCGGACAGAAAATCGTCCCGCCAGAATTCCTCAAAGAATACCGTCCCGACGTGGCGATCGTCATGAATCCAATTTACAGCCACGAAATTCAAAAAAGCCTCGGCGACTTGGGACTTCAAACCGAATTAATGTCGGTGTAAATTCAACTTCTTTGTGTCTTTTGTGTCTTTGTGGTTCCAAAAATAGTGCGTTGCGGCGTTTCTAACCCACGATTGAACCCAACAGTCGATCTGCGCCGCAACACACTACCAGGTGATTCTCTACCCTCCCGTCACGCTTTGCTGCAACTGCGCGATCGCCTGTTCGCGATTCTGTGCGGGTTCCTTACAGGACAATCCCTGACACACCATCGCCACCGCACCATCGGGTAAATCTCCAGCAACTTTATACGCCGCCGTGGGAAAATATTGCGGGACAATTTGTTCGATTTCCGTCTCGCTAGTGCGCACCAACGTGGGATAGCGATACCAATCGAGTGCGCCAAATAGCGTCGGACAGGCTTGAGGAGACTGTTCCATCACCGTTGCAAACCCTTTTAACCCTTGCTCGGCGCGATCGAGATAGCTCAAATCCTCCGTCAGCAGCGCCAAACGCACCAAATTCGCGATCGCCACCCCATTCGCAGACGGCGTCGCATTGTCCATATAGCTGCGTTCGCGGATGAGTAAATCATCGCTGGCGTCTTTGGCGGTATTGTAATACCCCCCCATCTCGTCACTCCAGAGATATTCGTCGAACTCCGCTTGCAGGGTTTTGGCTTTCTCCAACCACGGGGTCGGCGAATCTTGGGTTAGCGTTACCTGATGCAAGTCGAGCAAGGCTTTGATAAATAGCGCGTAATCTTCCGACTGCGCCAACACCGACGCTTGACCTTCATAATTGAGACGGTAAAAGCGATCGCCGACTTGCTGGTTCTCTAAAATAAAGTTCGCCGCTCCCACCGCTAAATCCAAGTAGTCAGAGCGATCGAACACGCCGTAAGCGCGCGCTAACCCCGAAATCATGAGGCTATTCCACGCTACAATCGCCTTTGTATCAGTCACTGGCGGAATCCGACCCGACCAATCCTTCGTTTTCGCCTCGTCATTATTGCGCGCGGGATCGAAGGTTTTTACCTCCTCAGGAGACGCACCGTAACGCACCGCGAATAACTTATCCAGCGCCGCTTCTAACTTCTGGCTCAGTTGACCCGGTTCCCGACGTTGCAACACGATTTTTCCTTCAAAATTCCCGTCTTCGCCAACGAAAAACTGCTGTTTCAGTTCGGCGAATTCTTCGGGGTCGAGTAACTGTTCCAATTCGTCGTAACGCCAGACGTAAAACGCGCCTTCTTCAGGTTCTTTATCCTCGGGAGTGACAAAGCTATCGGCGTCTTGTGCTGCGTAAAAATAGCCTTGCGGCGCACTCATTTCCCGCTTCAACCAGTTGACCGTTCCCGCAATGGCGCGATCGAACGCCGGTTCTTTCGCTCCCGCACTCCACAAATTCGACAGATATTCTAAAATCTGACCGTTGTCGTAAAGCATCTTTTCAAAGTGGGGAACCGTCCAAGTCGGATCCACCGTATAGCGATGAAAGCCGCCGCCAACGTGGTCGTAAATTCCCCCTAACGCCAACACCAACCCCCGTTGAGTCGCCGCTTCGTTGGAATTGTAGCGAGAATCGAAGTTAAATCGACTGGCTCGCAACGCGACATTGGCGTAGGGAATCATCGGGAAACTGGGACCGGGAGTTCCACCGCTGACAATCCCCGAACTGACTTCTAATCCCCGCTGCAAAAGATTATCCTGTTGCAATTTCGCCGTTTCTGTATCTCCCTCGCGACCGGGAAGCGACACCGACTGGTGCAGTGCGTCCATCATTTCATCTTTGATGGCTTGAATTTTATTCTTTTGGGTGTCGTAATAGCGGCGAATCGCCTGTAAAACTTGTAAAAATCCCGGCTGTCCGTAGCGAGGGGTGACGGGGAAGTAGGTTCCGCCGTAGAACGGGACTAAATCGCCGGGGGTGAGAAAGATGTTGAGCGGCCAACCGCCTTGTCCCGCGATCATCTGTAACGCTTGCATATAGATGCTATCGAGGTCGGGACGCTCCTCGCGATCGACTTTAATCGGGAGGAAGTTGGCGTTCATGTATTCGGCGATGCTGGGGTCGGAGAAGGCTTCCCCTTCCATGACCGTACACCAGTGACAGCTAGAGTAGCCGATGGAAAGGAAGATCGGCTTGTCGTCGGTACGCGCGCGGTCTAAGGCTTCGTCGCACCAAGACCACCAGTCAATCGGGTTTTCGGCGTGTTTGCGCAGGTAGAGGCTTTGCGCTTCGGCGAGGCGATTGGTCATAGGTCGATCGAACTCGGTAGAAATACGGTTTCCCTGTTTAGCAGTCTAACGCGATGTTCCCACTCGCCCAAACTGGAAATGAGTTTGGATTAA
>CAYQUF010000230.1:0-6392 GCA_964420595.1 uncultured bacterium | reverse complement strand
CTGCTGTTAGGCGGTGTTGGCTTCGTCGGCGAACTCCGCGCTCCCAAACGCATGGGTCCGCAACATTAACGAGCGGTAGGGTGGGCAATTTGCCCACCTTACTTTCTGACCCGCAACACCATGTGAATTTCTTCAATTAGATTGTTATACAGCGCACTTTCTTGCAATAAAAATTTCGTCTCCCAATTCGGGTCGGGATGCAAGCGAAACCAATGCTGGCTCGGCTTGTATTTTGTTTCCACCAATTCAAAATCCACGTTTAAATTTAACCCCAACGTCGAACAAGAAAACCCCGACTGAATCCACTGGCGATTGAGCCGTTGCGAAAACATGGCTAACCCCAACGGCGTAATGGCGCGAACGTGGGTTGGGTCGCTGTGGAAATTGTCGTGGCGGTGGTGGGGAACGATGACTTTTATGGTGGCATTGGGTTGACAAATGCGATAGAGTTCTTGAATAATTTTAAAATAGGTATTGGGATGCTGTCCTAGGTGTTCGAGAACGTGAATGAGTAACACTTCGCTAACGGAATTATCCGACCAAATCCACGGAAACGTTTCGAGGTCGTGACGCACATCCGGATCGCCGAATCGATCGACGTTGATATAGCCGTCGAGTCGGGTCGCACCGCAACCGAGGTTGAGTTTTAAATTGGTTTGAGCGATCGCACTTTCAGATTCGGTATTCTCCGATTCTCCCATCACCTCCAACCAGCGATCGATAACGTGTTTCCAAGTCAATTTTTCCGCCACGAATCCCGGTGCAGACTGGCGCACTTTGGCAAAAATATGCGGATTTTCAATCACTTCTACCATGCGATCGACCAATTGGTTTAAATTGGGATTGAGAATCCATCGCTGTTGCTGGTTGACCGTCATGGTTTGACGCTGGCTGTCAATGGAAAGGGTAAAATCGGGGTGGGTAAAATCGTCCGTCGAACCCCCTCGGGTGCAAATGGTGGGAACCCCACACGCCATGGCTTCCAACACAGGCATATTATACCCTTCGGCGAGATAGGGCGAAACGTAAGCATCGGCGATTTGATACAATCTCGCGACTTCGGGAAACGATAAATCCTTGCCAATGTACGCCATTCGCGGCGCAACCCTCGCCATTTCTGTGTCGTTGAGGACGGCTTTCATGGCGGATTGAATTCGATTTTGCGAGACGTAAATCGATTCAGTGCCTTTTAAGAGCAATCTGGCATTCGGATAGCGATCGCAAATTCGTGCAAAGGCTTTCAACAACGGTCGAATGCCTTTAATATCGGTCATCGAACCAATGTGCAAAAATACGAAATAATCGTCCAATCCCCACTGCTGTCGCAAAGTCGTGCGTTGGGATTTTGGCAGGGGTTTGCAAATGTCGGTATCGACACCAATGGGAACGACCAACACGCGATCGCCATCGGCTCCGCTATTGATAAATCCTTGGCGCGACCACTGCGACGAAGTCACGATAATGGCATCAGAATTGCGGTGAACCTCCCGTAAATTATCCACTCCCATTAACCCTAGCAATTCGTTACGCACCACGCCGTATTCAGTCAGTCCCCAGACAAAGGTTTGGGTAGAATTCGACGGCGAAAAATCCAATGGCATATGCATTCTTAAGGTTGCATCTGCCGATTGTGGCGCTGCGGGTTCGGGAATGTTGCGAATAGCATCTTCTGCGGATTTGGGGAGCAATCCCGTTTTCGGAGTCCAATCGCTGAGATACGGCATTTCGCGATGGAATAATTCGATATTGGGACGTTGCAAGAATTCCAACAGTTGGAACTGATTGACGATCGCGTAGGAGAAGGGTAAAAAGCGCCAGCCTTCGATGATAAGTTTCATGAGCAGAACCCGGTAGAATACGTTACTGTAGGGGCGCTTCGCGAAGCGCCCTTACCACATTGATTGATTAAAATCGGTCACGCAAAGTCGTAACGCACCTAAAAATTAAGTTCCAACAGCCGTTGGAGCAAAAATGTGCAATAAACGATCCACAATATGCGTCCAAGTTAAGTTGGATTCGACGAATTGCGGTGCCAACTGACGCGCCTTCTCGCCGAATTCCGGATGCGCGATCGCCCATTGCATCAGTTCGGTGAGATGGTCTAAACTCGGATGCAATAAGAATCGCATTTCCGACCGAACTTCCATCCTTTTGAGTTGGCTGTCGATATGCAAAGCAAATTCGGGACGGGTGAAATCATCCGTTGCGCCGCCTTTCGTGCAAATGACAGGTAACCCGCACGCCATCGCCTCCAACACCGGCATATTAAACCCTTCCGCCACATAAGGAGAAACATAAGCATCCGCCGCTTGATGCAACTTCGCCAATTGCGCCGAAGACATATTTTGACCGATATACGCCAATCGCGGAATGACCCGCGCCGATTCTGCATCGTCGAGCATATCTTTAATATCTTTGACCACAAACTCGCGGGACTTCCGAATGGCATCCGTTCCCTTTAAAATTAATCTCGCCTGGGGATAGCGTTCCGTCACCCGCGCAAACGCCTTCAACAGCGGTCGGATTCCCTTATTCCAAGTCATAATCCCGATATTCAAAAATACGAACGTTCCCTCTAAGCCAAACTGACGGCGCAAACTGGCGCGTTCGGAATCGCTCAACGGTCGATAAGTCCTGGTATCGACACCGTGGGGAACCACCACCACGCGATCGGGATCCGCACCGCCGCGTACTAACCCCTGCTTCGACCAATGCGATGGCGTGATAATCACCGTATCCGAATTGGCGTGCGCCTCCTGAAACGAAGACACCCGCATCATCTTCACCATCAGCTGCTGGACAATTCCCCATTCCGTCGTGGCGAACGTGTAGGTGCGGCGGCTGTTGGTCGCAGGCTTTAGAATATAGGGCATGAACATCCGCAACGTGACATCGGCGTGCAAATCCTTTGGCGGTGCGGGAATTTGGTTTAACGCCGCTTCGTCTTCGGGGGAAAACAGTCCCGACTCGGGTTTCCAGTAATCCTGGAAATACGGCATATCCCGGTGGAACAGTTCCACGTCGTCCCGTCGCAGCAGTTCGAGCAGTTGGAATTGATTGGCGATCGCAAATGAGTGCGGTACGAACCGCCAGCCTTCAACGAAAATCCGCATCAGTTTAAAATGACAGCCATCGAGCGTTACATCGGCACCGTGTCATGATACATACAAAAGGAGCCGATTGACCGCGTACCACTAGCGTCTCACACCATGACCCTAACCCTCTACAACAGCCTCACCCGTCGCGAAGAACCCTTTGAACCGATCGCTCCCCCGCAAGTGCGGATGTACTGCTGCGGCGTGACCGTGTACGATTATTGCCATTTGGGTCACGCGCGTTCCTACATCGCCTGGGATACGGTGCGGCGTTACTTGCAATGGCGCGGTTACCGAGTTCGCTACGTGCAGAATTTTACCGATATCGACGATAAGATCCTCAATCGCGCCAGAGAATTAGGCACCTCCATGGAAGAGGTATCCGATCGCTTTACGAAAGCCTATTTCGAGGATATGGAACGGCTCAACGTCATGGACGCGGACGACTACCCCCGCGCCACCCATACCCTCGACGGGATTCAACGGCTGATTCGCGAACTGGAAAACAAGGGTTTCGCCTACACCGCCAACGGCGACGTGTACTATACGGTGCGCCAGTTTCCCCAATACGGCAAACTCTCCCATCGCAAACTCGAAGACATGCAAGCCGGTGCTAGCGGTCGGTTGCAAGGGGACGATAAGAAAAAAGACCCGTTTGACTTTGCGTTGTGGAAAGGTGCAAAACCCGGAGAACCCGCTTGGGATTCGCCGTGGGGGTCGGGTCGTCCGGGTTGGCACATCGAATGTTCGGCGATGGTGCGCGATCGCCTTGGGGAGACGATCGACATCCACTGCGGCGGTGCGGATTTGATGTTCCCCCATCACGAAAACGAAATCGCGCAATCGGAAGCCGCGACGGGTCATCCTTTGGCGAACTATTGGATGCACAATGGCATGGTGACGGTGAATGGGGAGAAGATGTCCAAATCCTTGGGCAATTTTACCACGATCCGCACCCTGCTGGATCGCCCGGTGGAGCCGATGGCGCTGCGGCTGTTCGTGTTGCAAGCGCACTATCGCAAGCCGTTGGATTTTACCGAGGAGGCGATCGCCTCGGCGGAAAATAGCTGGACGACCTTGGCGGATGGCTTGCGTTTTGGCGAAAAATATGGTAGGCAACTGGGCTGGAAAACCGACGCGCCGCCAGAACCGGATGCTGCCAGCGTCGAACCGTTCAACGCTGCCATGGACAATGACTTCAATACCCCTGGCGGGTTGGCGGTATTGTTTGAATTAGCAAAAAACTTACGGCGCCAAGGCAATATCCTGGTTCACCAAGGTCAGAGCGAAACCGACCCCGAGACCCTGTATTGCCAGTGGTACACGCTCGTACAACTGGCGGGCGTGTTGGGATTGGAAGTGCGCGAAGAACAGACTGACGAGACAGGTGAGGGTGGATTGAGCGATGGCGACATCGAATCGCTAATCGAACAACGCCAAGCCGCCCGCAAATCCCGCAATTTCGCCGAAGCCGATCGGATTCGGGACGAGCTGCAAGCGCAAGGGATCGCCCTAATCGACAAACCCGGTGGCGCGACGGAGTGGCATCGCCAGTAGAATAGCCACTATATCGCTGACCTCCTCGCGATCGAACCCCATGCACAAACAGTCCATCTCGATTTCGCTATCGAATATCCTGTTAATTGCAGCCACAGTGGCGCTAGCGTTCCTGCTGTGGCAGTTGCGGAGTTTGTTGGTCACCCTGATGATTTCAGTGGTGCTGGCGGCGTCTATCGCCCCGGTAGTGGATTGGGCGGAACGGCGGCGCATTCCCCGGTGGCTGTCGGCGGTGTTGGTCTATCTCGGGTTAATCGCGGGACTGACGGGAATGGGACTGATTATCGGTCCGACGGTATTCGATCAGATCGAGCGATTGGTGCGCCAACTTCCAGTGTATTCGGAAAACCTGCGATCGCTAGCGGAAAGTCTCGCTATTCGCCTCACCGACGCGCGACCGGAACTGGTCCGAGAGGTGTTCGACGCCCAAGCCTTGACCAAATGGACGATTCGCTCGTCCCAGCAATTGGTGTTGCGCTCCTACAGCATCACCCGAGGCATTTTAGGGGGCGTGGTCAGCTTGATTTTGTCGCTGTTTATCTCCGGTTACATGGTCGCCGACAGCCGCACCCTGATTAACAGCCTCGTGCGCCTGTTTCCCGCACCGTGGGAGGAACGCCTCGCCGCGCAAGTGATTCCGGTCAGCTATCGCATGGGAAATTACATTCGGGGACGCTTGTTGGTCTCGAGCATTCTCGGGATTGGGATTACCGCCGGATTGAGTTTTTTGGGACTGCGCGAGTATTCCCTGGGTTTAGGAGCGATCGCGGCTGTTACCAATTTAATGCCGTTTCTCGGTCCGATCCTGGGGGCGATTCCGGCGTTGGTGGTGTCCCTGTCCCAAGGAGGATGGCTGTTTCTGTGGGTATTCATTCTATTTGTGGTGATTCAAAACCTCGAAACTTATATCCTCGATCCGCTCCTGGTCGGCTCGTCAGTCGGCGTTCACCCGCTGTATCAATTGCTGGCGGTGTTGGGTGGGGTGCAAGTGTTGGGGATTATCGGGGCGCTAATCGTTCCGCCGTGGTTTGCCGGAGGCGCGGCGTTGGTGGAAAATCTGTATTTGCGTCCAAAAATTATGGCAGACAAACGGCAGGAAGTGGCGCGATCCAAAACCACGCCGAAATCTGCAACCGTGACGCCATCGACTTAGGGGCGATCGCCCCAGGGTGCAATCTGGGAATGCTCGAAAGCAAGGCGAGGTGAGGGCTGGCATTTGCCGCGATCGCCCATTCCGATGCCTAGAAACGGCGGGCGGGATCGATCCCAATCGGGCAATTTTGCTGACATAATTCTCAGTAATTATACTGAGTTTTAACGTTTATGATGGAATAGTCCAAAAGCGAGCTGCAATCGAGCAATTAACGCCCACTCATCGCATTTTCCGCTTGTCCGTTGCCGGTTGCCTCAATTTTCATGGCGCGACCCGACTCACTGCTACCGCTTGCTCTTTTCCCACTATGATGCCACCGCATTCCTCGAACTGGCTAACTCCCATCCGTATTGTTGCGATTTATGCATTTATCGGCGCATTCTGGATCTTGTGTTCCGATCGCCTCGTTTCGGTAATTTTCCCCAATCCCGCCGACGCAACGCTTACCCAAATTCAAACCTTGAAAGGTTGGCTGTACGTCGCCGCAACAGCGCTCTTGTTACATCAACTCATTGCTCGATATACCGCAGCCTTGCAACAATCGCGATCGCAACTGCAATCGAGCGAACAACGGCTGCGCTGCATTA
>CAYQUF010000229.1:5375-6518 GCA_964420595.1 uncultured bacterium | reverse complement strand
GCGAGGTTGGGAAGCCCGCGCTGTACCCGTAGGGTCAGCGTCGGGAGGATGTCACAAGAACAACATCGGGGCAGGGGAGCGGTGGAACTGCATGATTCAGTTCGATCGATCTCCCCGCTCGGTTCTAGCTGATTTCATGGGAAGGTGGGCATTGCGAGTTTGAGTAGAATCGGCTTTCATTGCCATATTCTGTAATTTTGGGTCGATGCGCGCGTTCCAAAAGTTATCCAGATTTTAGACTGGATTGGCGAGATTTGGATCGCGATCGCCTCGTCAAAATTATCCCAACAAAATATCATCCAAAACAATTTTATTCGCCACCGACCCAAACGACACCGATCGCGCCACGCCAGAAAACGACGCCACAATCTGCGAAAACTCGCTA
Source organism: uncultured bacterium (assembly GCA_964420595.1). Lineage (GTDB taxonomy): Bacteria > Cyanobacteriota > Cyanobacteriia > Cyanobacteriales > Geitlerinemataceae > CAYQUF01. The sequence continues at coordinate 6,133 of CAYQUF010000229.1, read as the reverse complement.
TAAGCATCGGGAAATTCCCCTGCGACCGTCGCCGGTAACTCCACCGATTCCAACACGTCTCCCGTGGCATTTAACCCTTCGTACAGCGTCACCGTATGCTCGCGAAATGGAGACGCATACGCAAACGAAAGTTGACTGTCAAATCCCTCCATCACGTTCATCACAATCGACTCCCCTTCGGCATACGTCACCGCTGCAACGCCACTGGGTTGTCCGCCAAAATTCCCGCCAAATTCGTCATCCCCTTCAATGGCGTGTGCGTCTACAATTGCTAAAGCATTTTGCGAAAACGACACCCCCTGACTGCCGTAAAAATTGGTCACCGGGTCTAAATTTTGCATCCCTTCAAAATCGAGTAAAAAGGGTAAATCGCTGCGAGAAATGGTGACCGTGGCGCGATCGCGATCGCCTATTGTCGCACCTCCCGTTGGATTCGCCAACTGCACCCGAAACGTTTCGGAAACCTCAATTAAATTATCGTTGGCGATGGGAATTTCCACCGTTTGACTCGTCTGTCCCTCGGCAAAATTCACTTCAATCGGCGTGGCATTAAAATCTTGAGGGGCGATCGCGCTACCATTGGTCAATTGTAAGGTGGCACTGACTGCACCATCGCTGCCATCGGTTCGCGTCACCGTCACCTCCGCCACCGTCATGGCATCCTCGTTGACCAACAGGCTGCTCGCCTCTAACTCCAACGTACCGGGAACGGGTTCGGGTTCCGGCTCCGGTTCGGGTTCGGGTTCCGGCTCCGGTTC
>CAYQUF010000229.1:0-5275 GCA_964420595.1 uncultured bacterium | reverse complement strand
CGGGTTCGGGTTCCGGCTCCGGTTCGGGTTCGGGTTCCGGCTCCGGTTCCGGTTCTGGCTCCGGCGTCATATCATTATCGACAATTTCGAGAACGGCTACATTTTGACCGCCAATCGCCACCCCATCGCCAGCATTGGTCAGGGTCAAATTCACCGTTTCGGCGTCTTCGTCAATGGCATCATCGACAATCGGAATTTGCAGGATTTTCTGTTGCTCGCCACTGGCAAAATTGAGGCGAATTGGGGTATTGTCGTAATCTTCGGGAAACGTCGCCGTCCCGTCGGTTAGCGTTACCGTCGCACTAACCGCACTGTCCAACACGCCAGCACGAGTCACGGTCACCGCCTGCACTGGCGTTCCATCTTCGTTGACGCTAAACGTGGAACGGCTGAATTGCAAGCTGGTATCGTCGTCTGCGACTAGGAGGGTCGAGGTACTGCGTTCGCCAATGGTTGCGCCTTCGCTGGGATTGGCTAATCCAAGGCGAATGGTTTCGAGATTTTCGACCAACTCGTCGTCAACTAGCGGCACTTCCAGGGTTTGCTCGGTTTCCCCTGCCTCGAATTCGACCTGAATTGGCGTATTGTCGTAATCGGCGGGAGCTGTCGCCGTTCCGTCGGCGAGGGTCACTGTTGCAGCCACGTCGCGATCTAAATTTCCCGTCCGCGTCACGGTAATGGCGACAAATGGCGTCCCATTTTCGCTGGCACTAAAAAACGATCGCGCAAATTGCAATTCGGCGTCGTCGTCGATAACGGTTAAGGTCGCGGTATTTTGACCGCCAATGGTGGCACCACCGCTGGGATTTTCGAGGGTTAAATTAATGGTTTCGTTGGCTTCGAGCAGGTTGTCGTCAACAATGGGAATTTCGACGGTTTCACTGTTGTCTCCCGCGTCTAAATTGACGGGTATTGGCGCGTTATTGTAATCCTCGGGTGCCGTCGCCGTTCCGTCAGCGAGGGTGACCGTGGCACCGACGGCACGATCTTCAAATCCCACCCGATTGACCGTCACTTCGGCGATTGGCGTTCCGTCTTCGTTAATGCTGAAATTGGGATTGCTAAATTGTAAGCTGGTGTCGTTATCGACAATGTTTAGGGTTGCCGTATTTTGCTCGCCAATGGTTGCGCCATCGGTAGGATTTTCGAGGGTTAAATTAATCGTTTCTTCGGCTTCAAGTAGGTTATCGTCTACAATCGGAATTTCAACAATTTTTTGAGTTTCTTGGGCGGCAAAGTTTAACTCAATTGGGGTATTATTATAATCGTCCGGGGCGATCGCGCTGCCATTGTCCAATGCGACCGTAACTCCAACCGGTTCGCCTCCCGGCAGTTCCCGCGTCACCGTTACCGCCGCGATCGGGGTTCCGTTTTCGTTAACTTCAAATTCCGGTTCGCTGAATTCAAGGCGATCGAGGGTCACGAAATCTTCGTCCGATAGGGTAATCGAATTCGTGTCTTGGGGTAAGAGAATGGCGATTAAATCGTTCGTGGATCGCTCGCGAATTTCCACCGCAAAGCGATCGGAATTTCCCGGTAATAAAACGGATAAATCGTCAGGAGTCAATCCTCCCGTCAACCCGATAAAATCCGTTCCATCTTCAAAATCGGTAATGCGTTTGAGGTTCGTGCCGCTCCCTTCGTCGCCGAAGCGTTGCAGGACAAAGACATCTTCGCCGTCGCCACCGGTGAGTGCGTCGCTCCCTTCATCGCCAAACAAGACGTCGTCGCCATCGCCGCCATCAAGGTCGTCGTTATCCAGTCCGCCGCGTAGAATATCGTTCCCGTTTTGACCCAGCAGGGTATCGTTCCCGTCTAACCCGCGAATCAAGTCGTCTTCCGGCGTGCCTTCGAGCAGGTTTCCGCCGGTTAGGGTATCTTCAATTAACGCCATCGTTCGCTGTCCTCCTCACCGAGAATGCAGGTTTGTGTGGTAGATTTGCCTGCACCCTGCATGGCTGCTTGAGATCGCGGCAAAGGGCGATCGCCAAGTCCCGACGTTCCAATCTTATCGTTTTGCGCAACTCTCGGCGATCGCGAGGCAGGATTAACCCAGCAAGGTGGCGGCGATGTTGTCCCACTCTTCAGTTAAGGAGACGTCGAAGGCGGGAGATTTGCCGCTGCGTCCGTACCAATAGCGTGCGTTTCCGCTGTCGCCTTCTTTGCGATGCAGGTAGGCGTGAACCCAAGCGCAATCGGCACCGCCAGCGTTTTGCACGATGTTGTGAGCCGTGTCCCAATCGCCGCGTTTGTCGTACCACAAAGCTTGTAGGGGTTTGGGGAGGTTGGAGGGACACTGGGGTTGTTCGGCGGCTTGCTTGAATCGATCGATATCCATTGTTGGCGTTCCTCCTAACGTTGCGATCGCCTTTATTGTAGGGCAGAATCGTCGGAACCCCCCAAATGGGTTGCCTTTTGGGTAGCGCGCGATCGTGCGACGATTGAGTTAAACATTCTCGTTTGAACCAATACAAACTCGATGGACTATTCCCAATTTACAGGATTTAAAAAGTCTCTAAAACTGTCGCGAAACAGTCGATAATGTGGACTTTAACCCCCATTTTATCGTAACGACAAAACACCGACTCCAGCATTGATTAACAGTGTTGCCCGATTGAAATCCCCTCATCTCCCCATCTCCCATTCCCAGCCGGAATATGCCACAATGACCATGCAGAGACGATCGCAACAGCAGGAGTGAGTGCCGTGGAGTCCCGATACGATCCCGCATCCATCGAGCAGAAATGGCAGCAAACCTGGGTCGAACGAGGGCTAGATCGAGCTTCGGACAATCCCGATCGCCCTAAATTCTACACCCTTTCCATGTTTCCCTATCCCTCGGGGAACCTGCACATGGGGCACGTTCGCGTTTATACAATCACCGACACGATCGCTCGGCTGAAGCGGATGCAGGGATATCGCGTCCTCAACCCGATGGGATGGGATGCCTTCGGACTTCCCGCCGAAAACGCCGCGATCGATCGCGGCACTCAACCGGCAACCTGGACTTATCAAAATATCGCCCAGATGAAGCGGCAATTGCAACAACTGGGCATCTCTATCGATTGGGATCGCGAAATCGCCACCTGCTCCCCCGACTATTATAAGTGGACGCAATGGCTGTTCTTGCAATTCTACGAAGCCGGACTTGCCTACCAGCGGGAAGCCGCCGTCAACTGGGATCCGGTAGACCAAACCGTCCTCGCCAACGAACAGGTCGATAGCGAAGGACGGTCCTGGCGCTCCGGCGCTCAAGTCGAACGCAAGCTATTGCGCCAGTGGTTCTTAAAAATTACCGACTACGCCGAGCAACTGTTAAACGACCTCGACCAATTAAGCGGCTGGCCCGAACGAGTTCGACTGATGCAAGCCAACTGGATTGGCAAATCCGTCGGCGCGTATTTAGAATTTGCGATCGCGGAGAGTGACGAGAAAATCGGCGTCTTCACCACCCGACCCGATACCGTCTGCGGCGTCACCTACGTCGTCTTGGCACCCGAACACCCCCTCACCCCTCGCGTGACGACCCCAGACCGTCGCGAAGCGGTCGATGCCTTTATTCAAGAGGTATCCAGCGAAAGCGAACTCGAACGTACCGCCGAAGACAAACCCAAACGCGGCATTCCCACTGGCGGAACCGCCATCAACCCGTTCACCGGCGACGAAATTCCCATCTGGATTGCCGATTACGTCCTCTACGAATACGGCACCGGCGCAGTGATGGGGGTTCCGGCGCACGACCAGCGCGATTTCCAATTCGCTACCCGCAATCAACTCCCGATTAAAACGGTTATTGTCCCCGAAGGCGGCGACGCCGACCAACCCCTGGAAGCGGCGTATACCGAACCGGGAATCATGGTCAACTCGGGTCAATTTGACGGCAAACCGTCAGACCAGGGGAAAGAAGCGGTGATTCAATACGCCGAACAGCACGGGTTTGGCAAAGCACGGGTGCAATATCGCCTGCGGGATTGGCTGATTTCCCGACAGCGGTATTGGGGTGCGCCGATTCCGGTGGTTCACTGTCCCAGTTGCGGCACGGTGCCGGTTCCCGAGGACCAACTCCCGGTACAATTGCCCGAAACTGTGGAATTCTCGGGTCGCGGTCCGTCGCCGCTGGCGCAGTTGCAGGAGTGGATTAACGTCCCCTGTCCCAGTTGTGGCGAACCGGCGAAGCGGGAAACGGACACGATGGATACGTTTATCGATTCGTCGTGGTATTTCTTGCGCTATCCCGATGCCAATAACGACAGTCGAGCCTTCGATTCGAACAAGGTCAACGATTGGATGCCGGTGGATCAGTATGTCGGCGGCATCGAACACGCGATTTTGCACTTGCTCTATTCTCGCTTTTTTACCAAAGTGCTGCGCGATCGCGGTTTATTGAATTTTGACGAACCGTTCCAGCGTTTGCTCACTCAAGGGATGGTACAAGCGCTGACATATAAAAATCCGGAGACGGGCAAATACATTCCGCCCCAACAGGTCAATCCCGACGATCCCAAGGATCCGAAGACGGGACAGCCGTTAGAGGTGTTTTACGAAAAGATGTCGAAATCGAAGTACAACGGCATCGACCCGTTGCAGGTTTTGGATCGATACGGGGCAGATACGGCGCGAATGTTTATTCTGTTTAAAGCCCCCCCGGAGAAAGATTTGGAGTGGGACGATTCGGATGTCGAAGGTCAGTATCGCTTCCTCAACCGCGTTTGGCGATTGGTGAATGATTTTCGCGATCGCGCCTCGGACATTCAACCGAAATCGGAATTGAGCAAAACTGAAAAAGACTTGCGTCGAGCCGTCCATACAGCAATTCAAGAAGTCTCGGAAGACTTGAGCGGCGACTATCAATTCAACACGGCAATTTCGGAGTTAATGAAACTCAGCAATGCCATTTCCGATGCCAAATGTACCGATTCTCCGGTTTACGCCGAGGCGATCGAAACGCTAATGTTATTGTTAGCGCCGTTTGCCCCCCACATTGCCGAGGAGTTGTGGCAAAGGAGCGATCGCGAGGGGTCGGTTCACGAGCAATCTTGGCCGCAAGTCGATCCGGATGCCTTGGTCGTCGAAGAAATTACCTTGGTGATTCAAATTAAGGGCAAAACCCGAGGCACGATTCAAGTTCCCGCCAATTTGGACAAGCAAGAGTTGGAAGAATACGCCCGCAATTGTGAAATTGCCCAACGCTATCTAGCTGGAAAAGAGGTGAAGAAAACCATTGTAGTTCCGGGCAAATTAGTGAACTTTGTCGCGGTTTAGAAATCGTCGGGCG
>CAYQUF010000228.1:0-6565 GCA_964420595.1 uncultured bacterium | reverse complement strand
TGACCCCCACCTGCCGTTCGGCTAGGTGGGGGAGTGCGTCGCTATTTTGTTCAACAAAATTTTGTCCGCTTCGCTCCACCCCGACTGTTGCATTCGGACGAGTCACGCATCAGGAGGCGATCGCCGCTGGAATGGTGGCGCGGGTCTGGATTTCTGGTATCGTGAGCAATTAATGCCAGCGTATGCTTGAGATTAGCGAAGAAGCGCGACAATCGGTTGCCACTCACTATCCTGGACAATTTTGCTAACTTTGTTTCGACTCGACTCGAAGATCGCGCCATCCGTCTATGAACTCCCTCGCCGCTAATATTGCCCTATTCGCGATCGCCGCGATCGCCATTGCTCTCGCCGGAACTCGCATGACCGCCGTTGCCGATCGGTTGGCGGATAAGACGGGGTTGGGGGAAGCGTTAGTCGGAGCCTTATTCTTGGGAGGCAGTACCTCCCTTCCCGGTATCGTCGCTTCGGTCACCGCCGCCCTTACCGACCACCCCGAACTCGCCGTCAGTAACGCCTTGGGGGGGATTGCCGCCCAAACCGCATTCTTGGCGATCGCCGATATTGTCTATCGCAAAGCCAACCTAGAACACGCCGCTGCTTCGATTGCCAATTTAATGCAAGGCAGCCTGCTGATCGCCCTGCTGTCGATGTCGCTGTTGGCAATGGCGAGTCCGGAGGTGAGCTTGTGGGCGATCGATCCCATGACCTTATTTTTAATCGGCGTTTACTTATTCGGCTTGCGCCTGACTTCCCAAGCCCAGAATGCCCCCATGTGGGTCCCTCGACGCACCACCGAGACGCTGCTAGACGAACCGGACGAACCCGCCACCTCGGGCGGGGGAGCGATGGGCTTGTGGGGGCGTTTTGGCGTGCTAGCGATTATCGTCGGCGTCTCCGGCTACGCCGTGGCACAATCGGGAGTGGCGATCGCGGCAAAGACGGGACTGAGCGAAACCATTGTCGGGACGCTATTTACCGCCGTTTCGACTTCGTTACCGGAATTGGTGACGACGGTGGCGGCGGTGCGAACGGGGGCGCTCACGTTAGCCGTTAGCGGCGTATTTGGGGGCAATAGTTTTGATATTTTATTGCTGGCATTTTCCGATTTAGCCTATCGCGGCGGTTCGATTTATCACGTCTTTGGCGATCGGCAAGTGTTTATCGCCACGCTCACCATTTTTATGACGGCAGTTATGCTGTTGGGATTGCTGCGACGGGAAAAATACGGCATTGGCAATATTGGATTCGAGAGTTTCTTTATCCTGCTGCTGTATGCGGGGGGGATTTGTATTTTGATGTTTGGATAAGGGGATTTTGGGATAGGGAGATGGGGAGAAATGATTGAGGTTGGGAGTCAACGCTTTAGCGTTTTCAAAGGGTCGAGGGATGCTCTATTTGTTGCCCGTTGCTTGTTGCCTTTCCCATTGCCTTTAACGCCATTCCCCTTGCAACACAAACGCCGACCAAAAATAAGGCGATCGCCACTGTCGTTGTTGCCACAATTCAATTTGAGCCGATCGCAATGCCGCCGCAGGAGATAAATTGTCCTGTAACAAAGCCCGATAAAAATGTCCCATGAGTTCGGCAGTGGCGCGATCGTCAACTTGCCACAAACTCACCACCGCTCGACTCGCTCCGGCATACATAAATCCCCGCGTCAAACCGATTAAGCCTTCGCCGCGAATTTGCTGACCCAATCCCGTCTGACAGGCACTCAGAACCACCAGGTCGGCATTCAAATCTAAATTATAAACTTCGTGCAATTGCAAATAACCGTTTTGCGGCTCCCCAAGGCGATCGAATAACGACAGCACCAGTCCCGATAATTCTGGGTTTTCGGTATCGACATAGCCGTGGGTGGCAAAGTGAACGATGCGATACCGGGACAGGTCGATGCGTGCCAAGCGATCTTGAGACGCGGTAAAATCTAACGCTGCCAGCCGTTGGTCGGGGGGAACCAGGTTTAAAATCGTCTCCGCTTCAACCCGAGTATAGGGCAAGCGCGTCCACGCCACATTTGCCGATCGCGCGGCGGATTCAAAGCGTTGGGTCAATGGCGATAATTCCCTCGCTGCCTCGGTTTCCGTCGTACTCAAGCGATCGTCGGTGGCGTCGAACACCGGATCGGCAAAGATAGCCAGTAACTTTTCGGGGGAGGTACGAGGTTGCGAACGCGCGATCGCCAGTGTAGACCCAGAGGGCAACATCACCGTTTCTCGCGCCACCACCAACGGAACCCGCTCTCCCGCCTCGTTAGGCACGGCAATGGCGCTAAAGGGAATGTATTGCAACGCGCCATCGGCAACAATCGCCAAACGGGGACGATCCAAGTCTGCAAAGGCGGGAGCGAGAATCAGATCGAACGTTCGATTGGCAACCTCGCTGACGCGGCGGGGGTTGATGCGGGTTCTCGGAGCGGCGATCGTGCGGCGAAATTGCAAGGCGGCGGTTTCAATGATGTCGCGGGAAGGTAGCTCGTAGCTGCGAACCGATTCGGTGGTGACGACCCAGAGGTAACTGCGCTTCTCGCCGAGGGAATAGGACAGCAACGCCGTGTCGTCGTCGAGGACCTGCGATTGGATCTCCTCGGGAGACAGGGGTTGGGGTTGGGTCATGGCGGCGTAGCGGGGACTGGCGGCGCGAATGCGCGATCGCACCTGTTGGTACTCGTCTAGCAGCGTTTCGATCTCCCGTTCGAGTTCGCTAGCGTCTCCCTCTGGCTGGGTGGCGAGTTCTTGCTGTCGGGTTTCCAGGCGTTCGAGTCGCTGCTGCAATGCTTTTTCTTGCTCCAGTAACTCCGAGTTTACCCCTTCGCGTAAGTTGACTTGCGCTTCTTCGAGTAATTCCAACAACGTTCGGGCGCGCGATCGCTCGCTAACCGCAAGGGCTTTGCGATCGTATCCGGCATCGGGACGGGACGGGTGACGCTGCATCAGGGCGTCGATATAGAGTTGGTAGATGTCCTGGTAGGAGGCGAAATAGGTGGCGCGCAGTTGCGGGCTGGCGATGTTGGCGCGTCGGGATTCGACTAACTCGATCGCGGGTTCGAGCCGGGCGATCGCGGCTTTGTAATTCTGTCGATCGCGTTCGAGGCGTCCGAGGTAGTACAAGGCATCCAGTTCGATCGGTCGGGCTTCCACCCCGCGAGCCAGTTGCAATCCTTCTTCCAAGCGGGCGATCGCGGACTGGGTTTGACCCGTCTCGGCATAACTGCGTCCCATCTGCACCAGGGCGTAAGCCTTCAGGGGCACTTGGTTGTCGTGGCGGTAGAGCGGTAACGCCGCTTGGTAGCGATCCAGGGCGCGATCGTGTTCGCCGCGATCGGCAAAGACTCGTCCCATGTGAGTCAGCGTAATCGCTTTTCCAAATTCATCGCCAATCTTTTCTTGAGATTGAAGCGCCTCCCGTAAATACTCCAACGCCTTCTCCGTCTCGCCAAAGTGGGCGTAGACCGTGCCGAGATCGAACGTCACCTCCGCCACGCCGCTCTCATCTCCCGCCAGTGCATACGCCGGTCGTGCTTGGCGATACAGCTCCAACGCCGAGTTCCAATCCCCCAAATTCTCGTACAAGCGCCCTAAATTCACCGAGACAATTGCCTCGTTGCGGGGTGAAAACCGATTGCGATAGATGTCCAACGCTTCTCGATACGACTCAAGTGCTTGTTGGAATTCCCCGAGATTGCGATAGGCACCCGCCATATTATTCAGCGTCGCCGCCACGCCAAGGGGGAGTTCGGCGTCTCGTCGCAGCGGTAACGCCTGCTGGTAGTAGTCCAACGCTGTGCGATCTTGCAACAACAGCTTGTAGACATCGCCGATACTGGTGAGCAGATAGGCTTCGAGGGCAATATTGCCCGTGTCTCGATAGATTTGTAAGGCTCGATCGTAGCGATCCAACGCCGCCTGGTAATCCCGTGCGTAGACGTGCAGCAAACCGATGCGATTGAGAATGTCAGCCGCACCCTCGCGATCGCTTTGTTGGCGCAACCGCGCTAAAACCCGTTCGTACTGCGCGATCGCCCCTTCTAAATTATCCTCGCGTGCCAGGTTTTCTGCCGTCTCGACCATCTCGGCGACGGTCGGCGATTGGGCGAATTCCTTCGCCGGGGGGACCATCTCGCGCGCCACTACAGCCGGAACGGACGCCAATCCCACGCCGACTGATAGCAACAACGCGGGCAAAATTCGACACCGCTGCAACACCGTCACACCTCCGCACTTAGCGTTTTTCTCCAGACGGCTCTAGTGTTCCCAATGTGCCAGTTACCAGTACTCCCGGATATTGTCCCCAAAGCCAGCAGAAACGACAAAATCGCCACAATCGGCTAGGCTAACAGTATCCGGCGAAAGGCGACCTTGCAGTTGACCCCCGTTCCATGCTCGATTTCACCAAACTGGCAAAACAAATCCCCGACATCAGCGAGCACCTCAGCCAAGAAGCCACTGCATCGCGCACGCGGTTGGAAACGGCACAGCAACTGTACCAGCAAGCCGCTGCGCGTCAAGCCGAACTGGTTGCAGACCGACAAACTTGGCGCGATCGCATTTGGTTCGATCCTCCCGATCCCGTCGAACCCCTCTCCAGTCGTATCGCCATCAGCACGCCACCCGAACGCCACACCGTCTTTGCGACCGACGGCTCTCAAATCGCCCCCAGCCACCACGAAATCGCCTATTGCTATTTAATCAACGTCGGACGGGTGATGCTGCACTACGGACAAAGCCGCCAACCCCTGCTCGACAGCATTCCCGAAGTGTTCTATCGTCCCGAAGACCTATACGTATCTCGCCAGTGGGGGATTCAAACGCAAGAATGGATGGGCTATCGCCGCACCGTCTCCGAAGCGATCGCGTTGGCAGATTTAGCCATTGACTATCGGGTTCGCGCCAAACAAACTCCCACCCCCGCCTTAGCCATGGTAGACGGGTCGCTGGTGTTGTGGTTCTTGGAAAACTTGCCCCACGACGCGCGCGATCGCATTTTACCCCCCATTCTCGATGCTTGGGAAAAGTTGCGCCTGGCGGATGTCCCGCTCATGGGATACATCAGTGCGTCGCGCAGCAGCGAGGCGGTGCGGTTTCTGCGCTTGCAAGCGTGCGAATACGAAACGCCTGACTGTCTCGGTCACTGTCCCCCCTACAGTAGCTTTGATGGAGATAAAGCGCCAAAACGCCCGCCCTGTCAATCGTTCGAGCCGATGACGGATGTCAAATTTTGGGAATCGCAACTGCAACCGGGACAGCGCAGTCCGCTATGGCGCAGTCACAACCGGATTTTGGATTTATATGGCGACGCCAATGCGATTTATTTTTGCTACGTTCACGTTGGAACTGAGATCGCGCGGGTGGAGGTTCCGGTGTGGGTCGCGAAGGACGATCGCGAGTTGGATGCGGTGTTGGGGATGATGCTGGCGCAGGTGCAAAAGGGGTTTGGCTATCCCGTGACGCTGGCGGAGGCGCACAATCAGGCGGTGGTGCGAGGGGGCGATCGCGCTCGGTTTTTTGCCTTACTCGAACAACAAATGATTAAGTCCGGCTTGAAAAATGTGGGGACTTCTTATAAGGAAACCCGCAAGCGAGGCAGTATTGCGTAGGATGGGGGCGGCGATCGGTTCAAACCACAATTGTAAGGTTGTTATTTGGAAATTCAACTGACAAAAACAGTTGAAGGATTAAACATCGGAAAAAATTGTGGGAAGATATTGAGAGGGAACGCAATCGAAAGGAGAACACCGTGACTGAGTTTCTCGATTTTCTCAAGCACAAATACGCTTACGTCGCCATTGGAGAGTTCAAACCCGGCAAGTTTGCCGAAGCCCGACAACTCTACGAAAAAGCCGTTTCGACTTATAGCGAAGGGTTTGAAGGGGCTTACTTGTTGCAAGAACCGGGAACCGATCGCGGCATTGCCGTGATTCTGTGGAAAGATATCGAAGACATGGAAGCCAATCAAAGCGAGGCGAATCAAGCGATCTTAGACCAAATGTCTCACCTGTTCGCCGCGCCACCGACGACAAATTTTTATGAAGTGTGTAGCGAAATTCCGGCGGTCTCGGAAGACGACAATGCCGAAGCCTAGAAAGTCATGAAGGCGATTGGGGCGATCGCCCCGAAAAAGACGCAAAACTGTCAGGGGCGATCGCTTCGAGACAGATCGCATCCCTGCCGTGAGGCTCGATAGAATTGTACCAGCACTGGGACGGGAGTGGGATTACGATCGTTGCTGGAGAGCCACTGAGTTTCGAGGCGTATCGCCAGTTAGACGCGAGTTCGGACGATCGCTTCGAGCTAGTCAACGGGACGCTAAAACGGATAAATCCGCCCAAAACCCAGCATTTTTTATGGCGAAATGGCTCGAACGGCGGCTCGAAGACGAAATTCGCCGCGTCGGACAGCCGTGGGTTTGCTTGCAAGGTGCGGGGGTGCGGACGGGGTTGGCGAAGTCGCGGTTGCCGAATTTAATGGTAATCGATCGCGAGGCGGCGATCGCCCTTTGGGAAGAATCGGCAATTTTTCAGGTCGCTCCCCGCATGGTTATCGAGATTGTCAGTCCCAGTTCGATA
>CAYQUF010000227.1:0-6670 GCA_964420595.1 uncultured bacterium | reverse complement strand
TCCAGAGCCGACTTGCTCGAAGATCGAGGAACCGCTTTGACCGCTGCGTCCGAATTCATGGCAACTCCCCAAGAAGAACGAAAACTGTTAATCGAAGCCAAACGCGCGTATCGAGAAGCCGCAGAACTGAATCCCCGTCGAAATTACCGAGACGATATCGACTACTTGGACACCTTAATCCAAATGTCCGCCGAGTGACTCCAAAAAACAACCCCCAGACGTATCGTCGCCTGGGGCATTGTTTAGGACTTTATCGTTAACTACTATCGACCAGCCGTATATAAAAAGGGTGGCTAGCGGTTTTTAATCTATCTAGTTTAAGTTAACCACGCCCCCTGGGAAGATTTTGGAGGAAAAATCGGGAAGATTTCGGGAAATTCCCCCGGTTCTCTCAAATTAGTGGCTGGCGGCGAGTTCGGCGTTGTCCGCTTTGCGCTTCTGCTGGCTCATCACCGTCTTGCGATCGCCGTAGTACATTAACGGAATCACCACCAACGTCAGCGCCGACGACGTCAGCATCCCGGTCAGCAGCGTCCACGCCAAACCCGACCACACCGGGTCGCTCAAAATCGTCAGCGTCCCGAGCATGGTCGTGACACTGGTCAGCAGGATCGGACGGAACCGCACCGCTCCCGCATCGATAATCGATTCCTTCAGATCCGCACCTTCTCGCTGCTTGTCCCGCACGAACTCCAACAGCACGATCGCGTTGCGAACCACAATCCCCGCCAGTGCAATCACTCCAATCATGGCGGTGGCGCTAAAATACACGCCATTGAGGGCAAATCCGACCAAAATCCCGATCAACGCCAAAGGAATCGCTCCCAACATAATCAGCGGTATTTTGAAACTGCGGAACTGACCCACCAGAATCAGGTAAATCAGAATCACCGCCACCAACATCGCCAGACCCAAGTCGCGGAACACCTCCAGCGTCAGGCTCCATTCCCCTTCCCAATTGATGTAATACCCCTCGGGTAAGGGATTGCGCCAGAAGTGGATTAACTGAGCCATGACCGCGTACACTGAAGAGCGATCGCCCATTTCACCCGTCACGTAAACCACGGGTTTCTGGTCCTTGTGGAAAATCGGCTGGTCTACAATCGTCGGCTCGTAACGCACTAATTCCGACAGCGGGACTAAATCGCCATCAGGCGTCGGTAATTGAATCCGACTGAGATCGTCGATTCCCTGACGCTCGGATTCGGCAAACCGGACGTTAATCGCCACGGGAACCAGTTCGCCGGGAACTTGCAGAGTAGAAACATCGACCCCCGCAATTGCCATATTCAGGGTTTGCGCAATATCCCGCGTACTCAACCGCGCTTGACTGGCTTTTTGCCGATCCACCACCAGCTTCATTTGCGGTGCTTGGTTTTTCGTAGAATCGTCTACGTCCACCACCCCGTCAGTTTGCAAGAACACCTGGCGCACCTCTTTGGCGAGATCGCGCAATTTGTCGTAATCCGGTCCGTAAATTTCGGCGAGCATGGTGGATCGCACTGGCGGTCCGGGGGGGTCTTCGATCAGCTTCACCACCGCGTTGTAATTCTCAGTAATTTCCGCCAATTGCTCGCGCAGGCGAAACACGATATCTTCGGAACTTTCCGGTCGGGTGGAATCGTCACTCAGGTGAACCCGAATGTCGGCGAGGTGTTCGCCGTCGCGGTTGGTATTCCCCCGCAGCAAACCGTTAAAGTCAATTGGCGCGCTGCTTCCGATGTAGGATTCAAACTGCACCACTTCTTCGTCTTGGCGCAGAACGTTTTCCATTTCCGAGATAATCCGATCGGTTTGCACCAATTCGGTTCCCACTGGCGCGTCCAGTTGCACCAAAAAGCGTTCTTCGTCGGCTTTGGGGAGCATTCGGAACTGCACCACTTGGGTCAGGGGAAGGATGAAACTCGCCAGCAGCAAGCCGGTGATAAAAAACAGCAGGAATCGCCGCCGTTTCCCCGAATCGATCAGCGGCTCCATGACGCCACGATACCATTTGTAAATTCGGGTACTGCGATCGGCACTTTCTTCGGGGACGGCTTCGGGAGTCGAGGTTTGTCCGTTTTCGGGATTTCCTGGGGGATTTTCCTGGTTATTCCCCTGGGTTTGCTTCGGTTTGACCCGAATCAGCCGCACCGCCAGATACGGCGTCACGGTGACCGCCAAGCTGGTACTGACGAGCATCGCCACGGGAACGTTAAACGGAATCGGTCCCATGTACGGTCCCATCATCCCGGTCACGAACGCCATGGGGATAAAGGCGAGGATAACGGTAATGGTCGAGAGAATAATCGGTCCGCCGAGTTCGCTCACCCCGTTGATGGCGGCTTGCATTTTCTCTTTGACGTTCATCCCCGGTTTTTGCTCGAACTGGCGGTGGATGTTCTCGGTAACCGCGATGGCGTCGTCCACCAAGATCCCCAGGGAGAGAATTAGAGCAAATAGGGTAATCCGGTTGATGGTCTGACCCGAAATCCACCCTACCAACAGCGTTCCGGCGAGGGTGAGGGGAATTTGCATGGCGACGATGGTGGCGTCACGCCATCCGAGGAAGGCGACGAGTAAGACGACCACGATCGCGATCGCTTGGAATAAGCTGGTATACAGGTTTCCCACCGCTTGCGCCGCCGTGCGACCGCTGTTGCGACTGACGGCGACTTCGACGCCAGGGGGTAACTCGGCTTTGAGTTCGTCGAGGCGATTGAAAATTTGTTGAGCGACGGTGACGGCGTTGGTGCCTTTTTTCTTGGCAATCCCGATGGTCATCGCCGGTTTTTCAATAAATTCGCCCTCGGGTTCTTCGCTTTTGGCGGGATAGGGATCGTCGTAGGGCCAATCTTCCCGATAGTTAATCCGCGAATAGGACACCCGTTCGGCAAATCCGTCTCGAACTTCGGCGACATCGCGCAGGTAGATGGGAGAATTGTCGCTATCGGTAGCCACGATGGTGTCGCTGACATCGCTGGCGGATTGAAATAGGTTTCCGCCTTCAATAAAAATGCGATCGCTCCCTACCGATACGTCACCCGCACTCAGTCGCGAGTTCTCCTGGTCGATGCGTTGGGCAATTTGCGCCGGAGACAGCCGATAGCTGGCCAGGCGGTTGGGATCTAAATCGACGCGAATCGTGCGGGGATGTCCGCCGGAGATGGTTAAGTTACCCGTGTTGGGAATTTCGCGCAATTCTTCGAGCAACCGTTCGCCGACTCGCCTGAGTTCGTTGTCGGTGTAATCTTCCCCCATCACCGTCAGGGTGACGATCGGCACGTCATCGACAATTAACGGTTTAACGATGTAATCGACCCCTTGGGGCAAGATATCCCGCCAGTTAAACAGGTGGTTTTGTAGCCGAAACAGGGCGTCTTCCCAGTCTTCGCCGACGAAAAACCGCACGGTCACCTGGGATTGGGAGTTTTGCGAGACTGAATAGATATCGTCGATACCCGGTAGTTCCCGAATTTTGGCTTCGACGGGTTGGGTGACGGTCTTTTCGACCACTTCGGCGGGCGCACCGGGATACTCCAGGAAGACATTGGCACCCGGTACCACGATTTGAGGGTTTTCTTCTTTAGGGGTAAATAGAGCGGCAGCCAAGCCAAACACGACGAGTGCCGCGATGACCAGAATTGTAACTTGAGAGTTAATAAAGTATTCAGTAATCTTCCCGATGAGATCCCGCTTCGGGGCTTCGGGGGCAGCTTGGTCGGACATAGTAGCAACCTGGTTGGGCGCGAGTCGATCTGGAAACTAAATCAATTATATAAGCAATTAGTTATATATCAAGTAGATGAAGATTTGAAGGCGATCGCCCGATCGCCCGCTGGATAACTCTAAAGTCATGATGGGTGGGAAGTCGAGACGCCTGGGTTTCCCGGCGATCGCCCCATCAAATCTGAAACATTGGCGTACTCAGATAGCGTTCGCCGTGGCTGGGTTGGATAACGACAATCAGGCGATCGCGAGAGTCGGCTCGCTTGCCGATTTGCAAAGCCGCAAACACCGCCGCGCCGGTGGAAATCCCGCTGGCAATGCCTTCTTTGCGGGCCAATTGCCGTCCCACCTCATATGCTTCATCTTCAGTCACGGCTATAATTTCGTCAATGAGATCCACGCGCAGCACGTCGGGGACGAATCCGGCACCAATTCCTTGCAAGTTATGAATTCCGGACGGTTTGCCGCTCAAGACCGCACTGGCGGTCGGTTCGATCGCAACAATTTTTAACTCCGGTTTGCGCTGTTTCAGGTAGCGACCGGCTCCGGTGAGGGTTCCTCCGGTTCCCACGCCAACGACCAAGGTGTCGATTTGTCCCTCGGTGGCGTCCCAAATTTCGGCACCGGTGGCTTGGTAGTGGATTTTGGGGTTGGCGGGATTGCTGAATTGCTGTGGCGAGAAGGAGTTGGGGATGCTGGCGAGGAGTTCGTTGGCTCGGGCGATCGCCCCTTTCATGTCTTCTTGGGCGGGAGTGGCGATCATCTCGGTACCGTAGGCGCGTACCATCTGCTGGCGCTCCCGACTCATATTATCGGGCATGGTGAGAATGAGGCGATAGCCTTTGGCGGCGCAGACCATAGCCAACCCGATGCCAGTATTGCCAGATGTGGCTTCGACGATGGTGGATTTTCCCGGTTGGATCGCTCCCGCGCGTTCGGCGTCGTTTAACATGCTGATGGCGATGCGGTCTTTGACGGATTTGGCGGGGTTGAGTCCTTCTAATTTTAAAACGATATCGGCGAGACACTCGTGTTGTTGGGGCAATCGTTGCAGCCGCACCATGGGGGTGCGACCGATGAGTTCGGTAACGTCGCGGTAGATAGGCATGGGAAGACAGAACCGTTATATTGACAAAAGGCGATCGCACCCGGAGGGCAAAATGTCTGTGATTCGAGGCACGGATCGCGCTTGTGCCGCAATTTTTGGTGCCAGCGGCGGCATTGGCTGCGGTTTTGTGCGAGCCTTATTGCAACAGGACGCGATCGCCTCTATATTTGCCACGTATCGCCGTCGCGAGTCTGCCTCGGAGTTGCTAGCATTGGCGCGACAGCATCCGGATCGCCTGTTTTGTTGGCCCGTGGACATCGCCGACGAGGGGCAAATTGCCAAAGCGATCGCGCAAATTCGCGGGCAAACCGACCGACTTCACCTGGCGCTCAATTGCGTCGGAACGCTCCACGACGGGGATCTCGAACCGGAAAAGAGTTTGCGTCAAGTCCAGGGCGATCGCTTGGGGCGCTATTTTCAAATTAACAGCATTGGTGGCGTTTTGCTGGCGAAACATTTGTTACCGCTGTTTCGACATGGCGATCGCGCCATCTTTGCCAGTATTTCGGCGAAACTAGGGAGTATCGGCGACAACTATCTCGGCGGGTGGTACGGCTATCGCGCCTCGAAAGCGGCGTTGAACATGCTGATGCGCACCGTGGCGATCGAATACGCGCGCAAAAGTCCCAATGCGATCGTGGTGACCCTGCATCCGGGGACGACAGATACGAACCTGTCGCAGCCATTTCAAGCGAATGTGCCGCCGGAACAGTTATTTTCGGTCGATCGCACGGTCAGCCAATTACTCAACGTGATGGCAAAATTAGAAGTCGAAGACAGCGGCAATTTTTTCTCCTGGGACGGCTCGCAACTCCCCTGGTAACGTTCGCCGCAAACGATGCGCGCGTTTACCCCCGTCAACCTCATTGGCTTTAAATTAAATTTTCTATAAAAATTCGATTAATATTATAGTTTATCTCTCTATTTTGCACATCTTTCTAGTCAATTATGTCGGTCGAAGCATATTTTTACCATGACAAGTTCTACGCAACCATTATCGAATTTAACAGACTTCTTAAATCGAGCAGACATTGAAGCGCTACCAGAATTGCGATGTACGGTACGAGGGCGATCGCTCGTTCCAGATTTAACAATTTTGCCAGACGCGCAAATTCCCGTGGATGAGTCGGGAAGGGTCAGTTCAAAAGGGATTGAATTTGCACCACCATGGGCGATCGAGATTCTTTCCCCAGACCAGAATTCGCTGAAAGTCATGGGTAAAATTTTATTTTTGTTACGTTGCGGAATGCAATTGGGCTGGTTAATCGATCCAGGAGAACAGGTGGTATTGGTGTTTGAGCCAAATTGCTTGCCAGAGGAGTTTGTGGGTAAAATGAGTTTGCCGATGTTGACCGATGTGGAGTTGACGTTGACCGTGGCGGAAATGTTTGGCTGGTTGAAGGGAAAGCCAGGGTAAGAGCTGTTAAAAAAACTCGCCAACCGCCTCGTTCGGGCGTGTTTCAGTATCGAGGGATTGGCGTGTTTGTAAATACCGTTAAATACCGTAAAACGGTCAGAACGCACGACTCAGTTCAGTCTGGTAGAATTGCAAACTCGCGTTCAAAATTTTCGGGATTAAGAAACCGATCGACATTTCGTTCTAGAATTTCTTCGTCTACCGATTCGTTTTCAGAGTCAATATCTTCCTCATCGGGTGAAAGCATTAACTGTCTCATCCAATTGCGGAACTTCTCTCTCTTTTCTAGATCGCGCTTATGAAAATATTCCTCATTCGTCGATTTGCAACTGTCTAAGTTGTAGATAAAGTCAATCTCGCGACAAACTTCATAATTGGTTGGAATTTCTTCCGGGGTCAGTTGTAGAATTTGCTTGATAGTCTTAGAGGAAAGAAAA
>CAYQUF010000226.1:0-6689 GCA_964420595.1 uncultured bacterium | reverse complement strand
GCTAAAGCGTTGACTACAAACATGGATCCGCTGCTACTGACCCGGAAATCGCCCCCAGACCCGACCGTCGCGATCGCCGATACCCTCTCCCTCACCGCCGAAGAACGCACCCGCAGCCGCTATCGCTTCACCGCCGATTCGGGACGGGTGGCGTATTTGCGATTGTCCAGGGGAACCGTATTGCGCGATGGAGATTTACTCCACGACGAGGAAAAACCGGCGATCGCCCGGGTCGTTGCCAAAGCCGAACCCGTCCTCACCGTCACCGCCGATACCCCGCTGGGACTGCTGCGTGCAGCCTACCACTTGGGCAATCGCCACGTCCCCCTCGAAATTGCCCCCACCTATTTGCGCCTGTCTCCCGATCCCGTCTTGCAATCGATGCTCGAACGCTTAGGTGCCAGCGTGCGTTCCGAGATTGCCCCGTTTTACCCCGACATTGGTGCTTATGAACGTCACCACCACTGAAACGGCACTGCTGCACTTGTTGCAACTGACCAATTCTGCCCTCCCCGTGGGTGCCTTCAGCTATTCCGAAGGCTTGGAAACCCTGGTAGAAACCGGGGTAATTGCCGATGCGGCGAACGTGCGTCACTGGCTGGAGCAAGAACTGGCGGTGGGGTCAATCCGATTGGAAGCGGCGGCGATGGTACGGGGCTATCGAGCGATCGCCCTTGGGGAGCATTCGGCGTTAGCGTATTGGAATGGGTGGCTCTCGGCGGTGAAAGACACCGAAGAATTGCGATCGCAAAGTTGGCAGATGGGGCAGGCGTTACGGCGACTGTTGCAGGCGTTGGCACCCGAAGTGCAAGGGCAGCTCGATGCCGTGGGAGAGTTCCCCAACTACGCCCTCGTCTTCGCCATCGCCGCGCGTCATTGGCAGATTCCCCTCGAAGCTGCCGCGTTGGGATACCTCCACAGTTGGGCGATGAATTTAATCGGTGCGGCGGTAAAGTTGATTCCCCTGGGACAAACCACGGGTCAGCAACTGATTGCGGATTTCTATCCCAACGCGATCGCCGCGAGTCGAGACATTCTCGCCTTAGACGATGACAACCTCTACAGTTGCGGCTGGGGACTGACACTGGCGAGTATCGGTCACGAAACCCTGTATACGCGGCTGTTTCGCAGTTAGTCGCTCCGAAGCGATCGCATCCACGCCACGATTCCGTCCGCCAACGCTGTCGCCAACTGCTGCTGTGCCTGGGGATCGACAATCCACTCGAACTCGTGGGGATTGATCATGAATCCCAACTCCAGCAACACCGCTGGCGTCACGCTGGGGCGAGTCAGCGCCAAATTATTCCAAAACACCCCATAGGACGGGCGATCCAATTCCCGAACCAAGTAATCGTGTAAAAAGACCGCCAAATCGTGTGCCTGGGGATGGTACCAAAACGTACCGATTCCGGCAGTATTCATGGCATCTCCCGCATCGGGGAGGGCGTTGTAGTGGATGCTGAGGGCGAGATCCGGCTCCCACTGCTCGATGAGTTCGACCCGATCGTGGGGCCAGAGGTCTTCGTCCCCTTGGCGGGTCATCAGCACGGTGGCACCCCGTCGCTCCAGGCGATCGCGCAGGAGTTTGCTCACCACCAAATTTACGTCTTTTTCGGGATATCCGGTGGGACCGCGCGCCCCCAAGTCGTTTTCGCTACCGTGTCCCGGATCCAGCAAGATCGTCATTCCCGCTAGGGGTTGTCGGTCTTCCTCGTCCTCCTCCAGTTCAGGCGGATGGCGCAAAGACATCACCAGGGTCGTGCCCTCGTAACGCAATTTGTAGCCCCACTGCCGATCCGCGCGAAAATGGAACGTGTATTCTACCGCATCGCGATCGCCCCCGATTAACGGTCGCCAGTCCAGTCGCGACACCACCGGATTGCCATCAAATGCGATCGTATCGGTTTGAGCCGTGGTATTGTGCAGCGTCAGCACCAAGCGATCGCGCTCTTGGCGCACCGACACCGGAACCGGCACTTGCAGGGGAAACAGCACCTCCGTCCAATCTCCGCTCAGGCGAGTTCGGATGCTGCGAATCATCGATTGGGGCGGGGCACCGCCGATAAACGTTCGCGCCTCTTGCAAGTTAATCCAACCGCCGTAATCCAGGCGCAACCAATCCCCTTCCTTCCCGGTAATTCGCGCTTGCGTGCCCCGAGGCAGCGGTGTCAGGCGGGAATAGCTCGTCCCCGGTCCAGTGCGCGCCACCCCCGCCTCGGCGATAACTTCGGCAATTTGAAAGGTGGTGGGAGACAGAATTTCGACCTGTCCCGGTGCCGATTTCACAATGGCGCGATCGTCGATTTTGAGGCGAAATCGGGGTTGACCCAACCGTCCCGGCGTCTCGAAGCTGGTACACCCCCGGTAATAGCCGATGGGATTGTTGACCTCTGGCTGATTTTGTCCGGTCAGTACCGACAAATTCGAGGGCAAATCGACCGCATACTGCTGCGGCATCAGGGCAATGGCGCGATCGCCAAGTTGCACCGACAGATCCATCTGTGGGGTCGCGATCGCGCCGAAACATACCAATTCTCCCGGCATTCGAGCGATATCGACCGCAGGCGTCAGGGAACCGGGGACGAATCCCACGCGATCGGGTAATTGCGCTTGCGTGGACTGACGGACGATCGTGCGTTGGATCGTTTGCCCCTCGTAACGCAGCGTTACCCGATTTTGCCCCAACTCCAGGGGAATGCTAGGGGCGAAATGACCCGCAGGCGATCGCGGAATTTCTTGCCCGTTCACGAGTACCGTCCCCTCGGGGGGTGCCGTTCCGATCAAAAAGATGCGATCGGCAGCGGTTTCGTGATTTTGGGGCGGATAAACCAGATTAAACTCGCTCTGGGCAAACGCTGGCATGGCGATGGCAGAACTTATCGCACTCAAGCCGACAATATAGGTGACATTAAAGCACTTATTCATGGGCGGTCGCTGGGGCTTGGTTGAGATAGAACTTTTGAGTCGGGTAAGCAAATTCGATCCCGCGTCGGTCGAATTCTTCTTTCAAACTGAGATTGATTTGTTGCTGGATGTCCATGTACTTAGCGTAATCGCTGCCAATAACGTAGTAAACCACTTCGAAGTTGAGGCTAAAATCGCCGTAGGTGGCAAAATGGGCGCGATCGAAGCTCGTCCCCTCGATCCCTTCGATCAAATGGCGGACGATCGCCGGAATTTCGCTTAAATGCTGCAACCCCGTTTCGTAAGTGACGGCGATATTAAAGGCGGCGCGTCGCTGGGACATGCGCTTGTAATTTTGCACCCGCGATGAAGTTAGGTCGGTATTGGAAAAAATCAGTTGTTCGCCGTTCAAGCTGCGCAGTCGGGTAGTTTTGATGCCAATATTTTCCACCGTTCCCATGTAATCGCTGACAATCAGGAAATCGCCAATTTCAAACGGGCGATCGAACAAAATGGCGAAGTAACTGAATAGATCTTCTAGCACGCCGCGAGACGCCAGCGCCACCGCCGCACCGCCGATTCCCAAACCGGCAATTACCGCCGAGATATCGAAGCCGAGGTTGTCGAGCATGAACACCAGCCCGATCCCCCAAACCACCGCGCGGATGGCAGGCACGAGCATATTAATCGTTTCCTGGCGAGTCGCCTCGGCGTGTTGGGTCATCCAATAGATGCTCAAGCCGTATTCTATAATCGAAACCAGAAAGCGCACCCCCAAAATCGTCAGAATCACCGTGCCGACGAGGTTAATCCCCTGAGTGAGATTGGGGTGCAAGACCAAGCCCTGAATGCTGGTATAAATCACCCCTAAATATAGAAGCGGAACCACCGCGCGATCGACAATTTGAACGAAGCGATCGTCGAGCTGGGTGTCCGTGCGATCCACTATTTTTTTGAGTCTTGCAAAAATAATATCTTGAAGGATTTTGATAATTAATAATCCAATCAATAGCGTCAGCGCGCACACGAGATAATCTCGAACGGTATTTTGCAAAAATTCAAGGGCTAAAATCTGTTGGAATTGCTCCATGTCTGCACCTCACCAGTTTGCCAGGGCAAAATCGAACGCTGGCACGCGGATCTGTTAGAATTTGGCAAAATTTCTGACCCTAACCCGCGATCGATCTCGCCAACGGTGTTATTTTGTCTGTCTGGGGGGGTTCCGTCAACCGCCAACGCCCACTGCACTCGGCAAGCAACTGTGGCACAATTAACTGAGTATATAGGCTTGGAACGCTAACGGCTCTGGCAGATTTGTATGACTAAGTTTATCTTCGTGACGGGTGGGGTTGTCTCTAGTATTGGCAAGGGAATCGTAGCAGCCAGTTTGGGGCGATTGCTCAAATCCAGAAACTATTCCGTCTCTATCCTCAAACTCGATCCCTATATTAATGTGGATCCAGGCACGATGAGTCCCTTCCAGCACGGGGAAGTGTTCGTCACGCAAGATGGTGCGGAAACAGACTTAGACCTCGGACACTACGAGCGGTTCACGGATACATCGATGTCGCGCCTCAACAGCGTCACGACGGGATCGATTTACCAGGCGGTGATTAATAAAGAGCGTCGCGGCGACTATCAAGGGGGAACGGTTCAGGTCATTCCCCACATTACCCACGAAATTAAAGAACGCATCCACCGGGTCGCCAACAACACCAATCCCGACGTGGTGATTACCGAGATTGGCGGAACCGTCGGCGATATCGAGTCGCTGCCGTTTCTCGAAGCCATCCGCCAGTTTCGCAAAGACGTGGGACGTCCGAACGTGCTGTACATGCACGTCACCCTGCTTCCGTGGATCCCCTCGGCGGGCGAGATGAAAACCAAGCCGACCCAGCACTCGGTTAAAGAACTGCGATCGATCGGGATTCAACCAGATATTTTAGTCTGTCGGTGCGATCGCCCCTTGCAACCGGGGATGAAGGAAAAACTGTCGGAATTTTGCGACGTTCCCGAAGAATGCGCCATTACCGCCCAAGATTCCAACAGCATCTACGAAGTTCCGCTGGTACTAGAGCGAGAAGGATTGGCGCAGGGGGTCTTAGACCTGTTGCACCTAGAGCAGCGACAGCCGGAACTGACCCAATGGCAGCGGTTGGTCGAACGCCTGTACAATCCCACCAAGCAGGTCGAAATTGCCATTGTCGGGAAATACGTGCGCCTCAGCGATGCGTACCTGTCGGTGATCGAAGCGTTGCGTCATGCGGCGATTGAAGCCGACAGCGAGGTCGAGATTCGCTGGGTCAATTCCGAGGACATCGAAGCCAACGGCGCCGACCCCTACCTGAAAGACGTTCAAGGCATTATCGTACCGGGCGGATTTGGCGTGCGGGGAATTGACGGCAAAATTGCGGCAATTCAATACGCTCGGGAGCGGGACGTGCCGTTTCTCGGCTTGTGCTTGGGAATGCAGTGCGCCGCGATCGAATGGGCGCGAAATGTGGCAGGGTTGGAGAATGCCCACAGTGCCGAATTCGACGCCGATACCGCCAATCCCGTGATTAACCTATTGCCCGAACAGCAAGACGTGGTAGACCTGGGGGGAACCATGCGATTGGGGTTGTATCCTTGTCGCGTGACGCCCGATACGCTAACATTCAGTCTTTACCAGCAGGAAATCGTTTACGAACGCCATCGCCATCGATACGAGTTCAACAATGCCTATCGCACCCTGTTCCAGGATACGGGATTTGCGATTAGCGGCACCTCTCCCGATGGACGCTTGATCGAAATTATCGAACTTCCCAACCATCCGTTCTATGTCGCAACCCAATTTCATCCCGAATTTCAATCGAGACCGAATACGCCCCATCCCCTATTTCAAGGGTTTGTCAATGCGGCGCTAGCTCGGTCGAATGCAGGCGAGACGGTATGGTCTGAGGCGGATGTGGCATCCTCGGATGAGGCTTCAGCCACAGTACGAACTGCTGAAGTCTCCTAAGCGCCGACCTGTTTTGTGGGGCTGGTGACGGAGGAGGTTCTGTGTCGTATTGGATTAAAATCAATTACGAACGAGATAAGCAGGTTTTCGTTCTGGATCTCGATCGCATTAGTGCCTTCTCCTTGTCTTGGAACGGTCGGCTGACGCTGTATTTTCCCAATGGAGAATCGTCGTTGGTGATTACCCAACAAAGCGAACCGGAAGCCTATCAAAAAATTCTCGATTATGTCGAGAAAAAGACAGGGTACTCGTTGAAAAAGGAGTAAGCTGCGCCAGCATTGGCGAGTGGTGCGGTTTACTCCTTTAGTTTGGGGACATTCTTCCTGATAATCCAGTAACTTAGCGATAGGGCTAAAATGGCGATCGCCAGTCCGATCAGTTCGGTTCCGGTAATTTTGTCCAGGTCGAGAATGATGATTTTTCGCGCCACGGCAATTAACGAGGTGACGATGACGAGTTCGACTTGAACCACGTGTCGGCGCAGGTAGGCGGTGATGTTTTCGAGAATTTCTAAGGCGATCAGTATGTCGAGGAAGACCCCAAAAATTTGAAAGAGCGTCGTGCGAAAAAAGCGATCGGGTTCGTCTACCAGTAGAGTGACGAGAATTACTCCCAGATCGACCACTGACACTAAAGTCACGATAATCATCGCGATGGATAGAAGTTTCGAGAGAATAATTTGGATCTTTTCGATCAGATCCAAGAACTCCTCGTCATGAGTGGATGAGATCAGGGTATGAAGCCAATGGGAGAGATACCGCATGAACGAGATCGAGAGATAGAC
>CAYQUF010000225.1:0-6761 GCA_964420595.1 uncultured bacterium | reverse complement strand
TAACTCCGCTTTGCAGTGAATCCACAGGAGCGGAGTATCAACTCCACAACCACGCCAAGTTCAAAACGAACCCCGGCAAAACCGGATCGCCAGCTAACGTTGTCGGAGCCTTTAAAACCTCTGGGGCTTGCTGCGGTTGATAGATTTCGACCTGCTTATCGGGGGGATTTATCAGCCAGCCCAACCGCAATCCACTGTCGAGATACTCCCGCATCTTTGCTCGCACGGTGGTAATGTTATCGCTGGGAGATACCAGTTCCAGGGCAAAGTCAGGACACAGGGGCGGAAACTTGCGCTGTTGCTCCGGTGCGATCGCTTCCCAACGGGATTTTTCCACCCAGGACACATCGGGAGAGCGATCGCCCCCACCCGGTAGTTTAAAACAGGTCGAGGAGTCGAAGACAATCCCCCGGTTAGATTGCTCGTTCCAAACGACGAATCGGGCAATTAGCGTTGCGTTGTGTCTGCCCGTGTCTCCACCAGTGGGCGACATAATGACGAGTTCTCCGTTCGGGGTGCGCTCGAATTTAATGTCAGGGTTTGCCGCACAAAGTTGCTCGAACTGGGTATCGTTCAGACGAGCGATGGGGCTGAGGTCGATGGTGAAGGCGGTCATAGCTATGTCCTCCCACGTCCCTTTAGGGTAGCAAACCTGGAGTTGGAATAAGGAGAGGGGCAAGTGTCTTCGATCTCCGTTCGCGCCCTACACCGGACTCACTTTCGCCCGATAGAGTAAGCGATCGCCCTGTTTGTATCCCGCATACCGCACTCTCACCGTCTGACCCGCTTCTGCCGTGCCTCCCATCAGTTGGTGCTGTTGCGGGTCGTAAGGAATTTCTGCACCAACGGGGGCGATCGCCTCTATATCCCAGTTTTTTAATAACTTTTCTACCGGGCGCACTTGCGGAAGCAACCGTTCTGCCGGTAATTGCGGATTCTTTTCAACGGCATGAGTCACGGTGGGCCACTGTAACATCCACGGCTCTAACACGTCGAGGCTCTCGCGCTGAAACTCTTGCCACAGGGTTTGTTTCTGCTGCTCCAGTTGCGATCGCAATCGGTCGTATTCCTGTTTCAGCGCCTCAGAGGAATGATTCTGACTCAATTCCACGTCGGAACAGGATTCAATTAATTTATTAATCGATATCTCTAACGCTTGCGCGAGTTTGAGCAAGTTCTCCAGTCGCATTTGAGTCGCCTTTCCCCGGCGAAGCTGTTTCACTTGCCATTCGGATACTCCAGCCATTCGCGCTAAGGCTTTATAACTGGAAATTTCCACCGATTCCATCAGCGATCGCAATGGCTGAGAATATTGTCCCGTTTCCTGCACCATCAGCAAAATGCAATTAAGACTAAATTAGTTATATTTTTTAATGATAAAGGTGGGCGTTGCCCACCTTAAGCTTGATTTAAGCTAGCAGAACCCGCTCAAATCTAACCTTCGAGCAAGCTGCGCAGCATCCACGCCGTTTTCTCGTGTATGCGCATCCGTTCGGTTAGCAAATCGACCGTGGACTCGTCACCTGCTTCTTCCGCCGCCGGGAACGCAGACCGCGCCGTCCGCACGACCGCTTCGTTGGCTTCGACGAGCAGGCGGATCATTTCTTCAGCCGAAGGAACGCCGCTGGTTTCTTCAATGGAACTGAGTTTGGCGAAATCGCTATAGGTTCCGGGTGCGGGAAATCCAATAGAACGAATCCGCTCGGCGATGTCGTCTACCGCAACCGCCAGTTCGGTGTACTGCTGCTCGAACATATTGTGCAGGGTTTGGAACATCGGTCCGGTGACGTTCCAGTGGAAGTTGTGGGTTTTGAGATACAGGCTATAGGTGTCTGCGAGCAGGCGAGACAGTCCGTCGGCGATTTTCTGTCTGGCTGCTTCGTCAATCCCGATATTGACGGTTAGACCTTTGGATTGAGTTTGCATGGTGTCTCCTTGAATGGAACGATACGAATTACTTTAACGATGATGTCGCGAAGTCAAGCTATCTTTATCATTGAACCGGGTTTGTCCGGTGATGCAATCCCCCTGTAGAAGGAATTTGGATCCGTAGTTTAGGCAAGGTGCATCCGCAAGACGGAACGAGGCGCGCGACGAACGCGACAGCGAATGGTTTGATGACCGAGCCGCTGACAGGCTTCGTAGCGATGACAGCCGGAAAAACCGTAGTACTGACCGTCCACTTCTAACACGTCGATGGGTTCTTGTAACCCGATTTCGGCAATGGAGTCCATTAAGGCTTTGACCTTGTCGGGATCGTTGCGTCGCGGTAGGGGACGGTGGATTCGATCGATCGGAATTTCTTCGACTTTCATCTCGACTTGCTTCAACTCGCCAGTTTGAGGGCACCCTAAGCCGATCGCCTCTCGGTTGAATTGACTCTAACGTATGAGAATCGCGATCGCCTGTGGGATGCATTGATTAAATCATAGTCGAAATGACTTCGAGTTGCAACGCGATCGCAATTTAATCGCATTCGGGGCGAAATTCTGTTAGCCCTTCCGTCACAATGGATAAATAGAATGGGTCAAATGCAGACCCGCCGACCCAATTAGCGATTTCTGAGAGACGCCGATGCAGCACCCTCGCAATGCTTTGACTTCCGCAACCCCGACCGTTCCATCCCGACGCCAGCGATGGGGTTGGTTTTCCAGTACCCTGTTGCTGGGATTGTGCGTGCTGGGAATGACGGGAAACGCCGTTCGAGCGCAAACTCAAAACGATATTAATCTCAAAGTCGGCGTCGTGCGGCATTTTGGCGACGAGGTCGAAGACGAACTCACCCTGAAGGCGCTATCGGGCGATCGCCTGACGTTACAATTTACCGGGGGCGATGGCGAGCCGCAAACCCTACGCACCGACGAAGTCACCTTAGACATTGTCGCCAAACCGCTTCCGGTTCCTTTAGCCAACGAGCGGGTGGTATTGAGTACCCACCGCAGCTTTGAAGCCGCCGAACATCGCGCCAACGAGTGGAAACAGCGGGGAATCGAAGTCGAAATTGCCCATCCCAATCGCTGGCAAGTGTGGGCAAAACGAGACGTTTACAGCACGCCGCTGCTGCGACGGTTCCTGTTGCAGAGCTTGCACAACCGAGGATACAAGCAGGCGCACCTCGAAACCGAAACCCTCGAACGAGTTCCCCACGCCAGTTGGGTGGTCGATGGCTACCGCTATCACCGCCACCAGCTCGATATTACCGCCGACAGCGGCGCGATCGCAGTGGTTGAGGGAGACGACGACACCGCACGGGGACGGCTGTACGGGGGCAGTTTGCGCTTGCAACCGAATTCCTACGGCACCTATACCCTCGTCAATAACGTCCCCCTAGAAGTGTACCTGCGCGGCGTGGTGCCCCACGAAATTGGTGGAGGTGCGCCCTATGCCGCCGTCGAAGCACAGGCGATTATTGCCCGAACCTATGCGTTGCGGAACTTGCGCCGATTCGCGATCGACAATTACCAACTGTGCGACGATACTAACTGTCAGGTGTATAAGGGATTGAACGATACCGTCCCGACTGCCGATCGCGCGATCGCCTCAACGAGAGGAAAAGTTTTAACCTATAACAACGAACTGATCGACGCCCTGTATTCGTCTACCTCTGGCGGCGTCACCGCTCCGTTTGAAGACATTTGGGACGGTCCGCCGCGTCCGTATCTCCAAGCCGCGATCGATTCGACCGAGAACGTGTGGGATCTCTCCAACAATAGCTTGGCAGAACCAACGAATATTCGGCGTTTCCTCAACCTGAAAGACGGGTTCAACGAAGAAGATTGGGATACCTTCCGCTGGCGCGAATCCACCAGTTTGGAGGCGATGGCAGAATTTCTGAAAAAATATCTCCGAAAGAGCAACCGAGCGACGGTGGAGTTTTCCAAAATCGAGAAAGTGGAAGTCAGCGAGCGATCGCGCGCCGGTCGGGTGCTGAACATGACCGTTTACACCGATGGCGGGGAAATTCGCATCGACAGCGACGAAATTCGCAACGCCTTCTATCCGCCGATCAGCACGTTATTTTATATCGACCCGATTTATAAAGAAGTCGAAGTCGAATCCGACGAGTCCGACAACGCCAAATCCGAGAGCGACGAGACTCAAACCCAACAAGTCCTCGACGGCTATACCTTCGTCGGCGGTGGATTCGGTCACGGCGTCGGCTTGAGCCAAACTGGAGCGTATCATTTAGCCGACTTGGGATGGTCGAGCGATCGCATTTTGCAATTTTACTATCCCGGAACCGAATTGAAGCGCGCCAGCGACTCGATCGTATTCTGGCGAGATCCGTATGAAAGTGGATCCGAAACTAGCGAAGCGACAACCGAATCGCCCTAGGGAGACTTTTTTTTATGTCCCCAGATTGAAGATTCGCCGAATCAGCGATTATCCTATGGATAGGGACGGATTGCGTTCGAGTACCTGCGCGTCTGAATTTTTCTACTTCGCGATCGCCCCACCAACCGCCAAATAGAAACAGGGATGCCCGAAAGCATCCCCGCGAATCCCTAAAACCGAGAAGCTGAAATTAGTACAGAGCTTCTTCTTGGTGGGTTTGGATGGTGCAGTCCGAAGTCGGATAGGCAACGCAGGTCAAGACGTAGCCAGCTTCGATCTGATCGTCGTCCAAGAACGATTGGTCGGACTGGTCAACCGTCCCTTCAACCATTTTGCCAGCGCAGGTGGAGCAAGCACCGGCACGGCAGGAGTAAGGAAGGTCGAGACCTTGTTCTTCGGCAGCGTCAAGAATGTATTCGTCGTCTTCAACTTCGATCGTGGTGTTGAGACCTTCTTCTTCGTTGACCAACGTAACGTTATAAGCAGCCATGCTGTAGTTCTCCTTCTCTAACTATGGACAATCTATTTATAAGTTTTCCTAATGCAAATCTTCGAGGCTGATTAAGCCGAAGTTCTGCATGTAGGTTTGCTCTATCTCCGATGTTAGGGGAAAACTGCGATTGTGTAACACTCCGTAAAGGCATATTTGCTACGAAATTCATTATAAATTTTACTAATTTAATCCTATTTACTTATACCTCCCGCAGGGCTAGGGTTGGTGAGTTACCATATGTATCCCCTTCATGTCGCCGCCTGAAGGGGGATCTGGCTGTTTCTAAACCTTTGATGTGACCCCTACTGCTCGATCCGATTCCACCACGCTTTCCCCCCTCTCTCCCATCGGCGTTCCCGTGCGAGTGGGTTTGGTCGGGACGGGGTTTGCGGCAAAATTGCGCGCCGAGACGTTGCGATCGGACGATCGCGCCGAGTTGGTTGCCGTGGCGGGACATATCCCCGAACAGACGCGAGAATTTGCCCAAACCTATGGCGCGGCGGTGGCGGACTCGTGGCAAGGGTTGTTAGAGCGAGATGACCTGGATCTGGTGTGTCTGTGCGCGATCAATCGCGATCGCGGTTTGATGGCTCGCACGGCATTGGAATGGGACAAACACGTCGTCGCCGAATATCCTCTCGCCCTGGATCCCGCAGACGCCGCAGCCGCGATCGCCCTAGCGCGTCAATCGGGCAAACTCTTGCACGTCGAACACATCGAACTGCTCGGTGGCGTGCATCAAGCCTTTACCGAGGCACTGTCTCGCATCGAACCCGTCCAGTTCGTCAGTTATTCCACCCTCACTCCCAAACACCCCGCTCCGCGCAAGTGGACGTATCGGTCGGACTTGTTTGGATTTCCCTTGGTGGGGGCACTGTCGCGACTGCACCGCCTTGTCAGCGTATTCGGCAAAGTCGAGCGGGTGAGCTGCGAGGCACGGTTTTGGGACGCGACGCCGCCGACTCCCGAACCCTTTCACGCCAGCGTGCTGTGTAGCGCTCAATTGCGGTTTGCTAGCGGGGCGATCGCGCGAGTGTTGTACGGCAAAGGCGAAATATTTCACTCAAGTCAGCGCCACCTAGAGGCGATCGGCGCAGAGGGAACCCTCGTGTTTGACGGCAGTGAGGGAACCCTGATTCGGGGCGACGACCGGGAGGCGATCGCAGTAGGCTCTCGGCGCGGTTTATTTGCCAGAGACACCACAATGGTGTTAAACCGCTTAATTGACGGAACGCCGCTATACGTAACGCCAGAGGACAGTTTGTATACCCTTCAAGTTGCCGATGCCACCCGTCGTGCGGCGCAAACGGGGGAAGCGATCCGCTTGGGAACTTGACGAATAGCGTCGGTCTGAGTTCGTTCGGGAGTCTGTTATGGGCGCAACCCTGCACCAAATTGCCAAATATCTCAACAATCGAGAATGGGATTACAGCCTGGATGAGGAAAACCACCGCATTATCACCGGCGTGCAAGCCGAAAATATTGAAGATTTTCTGATTATCATCCAACTCGACGAAGAGGGAGAGTTTTTTAAGCTATTTGCCCCTCAAGTTTTAGCCGACATTCAAGAGCATCCCCACAAAGCCGCCATTCTCCAAACCATGCTGTGCATCTCCTGGGAAACCAAGATGCTGCAATGGGAATACGACCCCTCCGATGGCGAGATTCGGGCAATTATCGAGTTTCCCCTAGAGGACGCCGCCTTGACCGAACGCCAGTTCAATCGATGCCTGAGCGGGTTGATCCAGATTGTAGACGAGGTGGCGATGCCGCGACTGAAGACCGTGTTGGAAACGGGGCAAGATCCTGGCGACGATGATTTAGGGGAGCGATTGCTGCTAACCTTGCAGGAGGAGGCACCGGGATTGCTGTCGATCTTGGAAAAGGCGATGGAGGCGCGCAAACGACGGGGACAGTTTCCGCAGGAGTATTA
>CAYQUF010000224.1:4138-6777 GCA_964420595.1 uncultured bacterium | reverse complement strand
TGTAAGGTGTCGGCAAAACCGGGGTAGGAAATGGCTGCGGCTTCGGCGCGGTGAATCGTGGTGGTGTCCCTGGCGTTTAACGCTGCGATCGCCAAACTCATGGCAATGCGATGGTCGTCGTGGCTATCGACCTGTGCCCCCTGCAATGGCGTTTCGCCCGTAATTTCTAAGCCATCGGGCAACTCTCGCACGGTCGCTCCCATGCGGTTGAGTTGCGTCGCCATCACCGCCAGGCGATCGCTCTCTTTCACCCGCAGTTCCGCCGCATCGCCAATCGTGGTGGTTCCCCGCGCCTGGGTCGCCGCTACGGCTAAAATTGGGATTTCGTCGATCGCCCTGGGAATTAATTCGCCTCCCAACTGACAGGCTCGCAGCGGACGGTAGCGCACGCGAATATCCGCCACGGGTTCGCCAGCGATGGTGCGCTGGTTCTCCAGTTCGAGATCCGCATCCATCATTTGTAGCGCGTCCAAAACTCCGGTGCGCGTGGGATTGACCCCGACATTTTCAACCACTAAGTCCGAACCGGGAACAATCGCCCCCGCCACTAACCAAAACGCCGCCGAACTGATATCGCCGGGAACCACAACTCGCTGTCCCTGCAATTTTGCCGGACCGACGAGGGTGACGCTGCGGGTGTCGGAATCGACCACAATCTCGGCACCAAAGGCGGCGAGCATTCGTTCGCTGTGATCGCGCGAGAGGGCGGGTTCGGTGACGGTGGTGCGTCCCTCGACCGTCAGACCTGCCAGCAGGACGCACGATTTCACCTGCGCCGAAGCGATGGGAGAATGATAGTGAATCGGTCGCAATTGCTTGCCTCGAATGGCTAGGGGAGCGCGGGAACCGCTATCTCGCCCCCAAATGGCAGCTCCCATCTGTTCTAAGGGTTGCACGACGCGATCCATGGGACGAGAGCGCAAAGAGCGATCGCCGGTGACGCCAAAAAATCGTCCCGGTTGCGAGGCGAGCAATCCCAGCATCAACCGCAGCGTCGTCCCGGAATTGCCCGCATTCAGCACGTCGGCGGGTTCTTGTAACTGCCCCGTCCCCCGACCGTACACCCGCACGAGATCGGAGTTGAGTTCGGAAATCTCGGCACCCATGGCGCGGAAACAATCTGCCGTACTGCGGGGGTCGGCACCGAGGAGCAAGCCTTCGATGAGGGTCTCTCCCCGCGCGATCGCCCCTAACATTAAGGCGCGATGGGAAATGGACTTATCGCCGGGAACGCGAATCCGACCGTGCAACGAAACGCCGCGATCGGGAGGACAAACGATTAAATCTTGCTGCGGGCTATCGGGATTGGCTGTTACAATCGAGGCAAGCATTGATTAAAGACTGGCAGGGAATTGCGTTCGTCTATCCTACCGCGTTCTGACTCCCGCCAGCACTTTATTTTGCGACCCTACACTATTTCTGCGCCATCGTGTTGATTCCTCATCACAAGCCCGTTTCATTTTCTCTAGTTTCGACCGACTTGCCCGTCTGGTCGGCGTTAGAAGCATCTGCCCGCTTGTACCAACGGGAACCGGGACGATTTCACTTGCTTCTGAGCGAACCTAACGTCCGCAGCGTCGCCGCCGAACGGGGGACGATTGAAGGGACGACCGTTTCGACCGCGACGACCTCGCGCCTGTTGTGGCTCGAAATTTCTCCATCTCGCGTCATTATGACGATGCAGGGGAAAGGCTTGTTCAGCTATCGCCACCTGTGGGAACGGGGAATGTACGGGATCAGTCGGTATTGGCTGCGCGGCGATTCCCCTGCATCTCGTTCGGCACAGATGCGGTTGCGTAATTATACGCGATCGCTAACCCTGACGGGGCATCCCCTGCCGGAACACTTGCGGCTCGAATACGAGTTGTGGTCGGAAAAGGTGGCGTTGGGTCGCTACGTACTCGATGTCGAGATTTTGCACTAATCGGCGTTGCAGTAGCGGTTGAGACGCGCGGCGAGGCGATCGGTATCTCGGGCGGTATCGGTGGCGCGACGACCGACTCGTTCCAAGTGCGATCGCGCCCGTTCGACCTGTTGCAGCCCGGATCGCGTCGATTCTGCACTGGCGGCTAAACCGAGCGATCGCGAAATTTCCCAATAAGCGTTGGCTAACTTGCGGTAAAGCGCCACAAACCGATCGCGCCATCGTTCCAAGGACGGGTCGGTGAGTTTGACGGCTCGCAGTTCCCAAGCCACCACTTTGAGATCGCTGGCTAATCGCTCCACGGAGGCGGCGTCTCGACCTTGAAATTGCAGGACTCGAACGTAACCTTTTTCGACCGTTACCGCGAGGCGATCGCATTCACTGGCGGGGAGACGGGAGCATCCGAGCGATCCGAGGGCGATCGTGCCAATTAACACCACCAGGACAAACGGTCGGAACCAATGGAACATACTAGGGCGATCGCGCGAAATCTCGGTCGTTCATCCTACCGCAATTGTCGCATCGGACGCACTGGCTTGCAGGATCGCGATCCCATCGCAGGGTCGAGATGGCTCGGGGACAGTCTTCCTAGAGCATTTCCCAACTGATGTCCAATCCGATGGCAGACTTTCGATGTCATGGGAAGGTGGGCATTGCTAGTTGGTAGCGGATCGGCACCCGTTCAAATCGATCGGCAATTCCCACCCTACAAATG
>CAYQUF010000224.1:0-4038 GCA_964420595.1 uncultured bacterium | reverse complement strand
GGGGTTCCATATCAGGTGTAGCGCGCGTCGCGAACAACGCGAGGGATGCCTTTCTGTTGCCTCTTTACACTTAAGCAACCTGCGGATTTAAAATTGTCACTAACTGTTCGATTCCTTTTTGAATTCGCCGCGTCACGGTCATGGGACTAACGCCGAATTGCTGCGCGACTTCTTTACGAGATAAATTTTTCAAAAATACGAATTCGATCGCCGATCGCGTTTTGTCTTCGAGTTGATTGAGCGCCCCTTGTAATTGTTGGCGGTCTTCTTGTAATTTCTGGAAAATTTGATAGTCCGTATCGAGTAACGTTTCGCCCAAGGTGACGGGAGAATCCATATCGCGATCGATCGTCGCATCCAGGCTTAACGGGTGGCAATTTTTCGCCGCCAATTTACTTTGTTGCCACTCGTGCATCGAGACATCGAGTTCTTCAGCCAATTCGCCATCGCTGGGCATCCGACCCAACTCGCGGGTCAGGTGTTCGCGTACCTTGCGACCTTCCGATTGTAGTTCTCGCCAGCGACGGGGAATTTTAAGGGCATTGGCGCGATCGCGCAAGAAGTGAAGCATCTCGCCGCGAATGTAAGGGACGGCAAACGAACTGAACGCGCATCCTTGGTGGGGATCGAACCGCTCGATCGCTCGAATTAATCCCAAGTAGCCCATTTGTTCGAGATCTTCATAAGGTTCAGCACATTGATGACTGACTCGATGGGCAATTTTACGAACCAAACCTCGGTTCAATCGGACGATTTGGTTTCGAGTTTCAACGCAAGGATGTTTGTGATAGGAAATCAACAGTTCCATCCCACGAGAACGAATAGAAGATTGAGTAGCCATCATCAAAATCCTCAATCGCCACAACTCCCACCGTTGTCTTGAAGCGGAGTTGCCGCCTTAATCCTTTTCAACCTTATTGTCTCTAGAGAATCGAGATGTCACTACGGGTGTTTTACGGAACTCCCGATCGACTTCCCGAACGCTCTCCATAAAAATACGGAGTTTTGAATTTAAAATTGAGAAATAGAGGCGATACCGACTCAAATCAATCCTGTCTCCCCGCCGGTTTGCCGGTTCGATCGGGGAAAATGGGAGTTAAGAGTCGGTCAAATTTAAAATTCAGGAGGATGTTAGATGGCAAATACCAGTAACTTTCGCGACGCCATGCAGAAGGCGAAGGGTCAAAACCTCGTCGGTCCCAACGTCATCGCCAATGCGCTCCCCTTCGTCGGTGGCGGTTTGGTGCTGACCGCAGCGGGAACCTATGGCGGACTCAGCGTTCTCACAAACAATCCCGGCATTTTTATGCCGACCTTCTGGCTGGCACTGGTTGCCGAACTCATTTTATTTTTCGTCGCGCGCGGGATTGCCGAACGGGGAAACAACAGTACGGCGTTACCCCTACTGGCGACCTACAGCTTGCTGTCGGGATATACCCTCAGCGGCTTGATCTTTGTGGCTCTATCGACCCAAGGCGTTGGGTTTTGGGGGATTGGAATCGCAGCGCTCGGGTGCGGCATTACCTTTATCGCCGCGCGTCAAATTGGCTCTAATCTCTCCGATGCTGATGGCATGGCGCTGACACAAACGGTGCAGCTCGGTATTATTGCCCTCGTGGTGGTGCTGGTGGGGCAACTGGTGTTTGCCCTTTTCGGCGTCCACACCCCCACTTGGCTGGAAATCGGCATTTCCGGCGTTGGGGTGTTTTTGTTCGCCGGGGCAGCGGTAGTTGACTTTTATATTTTGCCGCGTACCTACCGCGACGACCAATATCTACCGGCGGCGCTGTCGATGTATTTGACCTACATCAACCTGTTTATCTTTATTCTGCGCTTGCTGATTGCCTTGAATCGCGATTAGAGCCTCGCTGTTCGCAAACGATCTTTCGGGGAGCGTGCGTTGCTCCCCCTTGTTGTATCTTGGCTGAGAAATGTCTCAGGGTGCGATCGCCTCTGTCTCATCTCGATGGCACATCCTGACCATTGAGGTTAAATTCCTCGCGATCGGCGCTTAAATGGAGGATGGACGCGAATCAACTAGCGGTTCTATGGCACTCAACACATTTTGCATTCACGCCAAAAACGCAGATTCGGGAGCCGTCGTCAGGGATTTCGTGCAACGGCAAGGATTTCAATACTCCGACAGCCATCCCGATTTCGTTCTCTCCGTCGGCGGCGATGGTACTTACTTACAAGCAGAACGCAGATTTCCCGGTATTCCCAAGTTACTCGTGCGAGACAGCCTCATCTGTGCCAAATGCGAAGACGAACCCCTCGATACCATGCTCGAACGGATGCGATCGGGCGATACTCGGACGCGAGACATTATCAAAATCGAAGCGATCGCCCACGACCGCCGCTTGCTCGCCGTTAACGATATTATCTTGCGCAACGAACATCCCACCCAAGCAATCCGGTTCAAACTGGCAATCGACGGACAGGACGCCGACAATAACGTTATCGGCGACGGCATTGTCGCAGCCACCCCATTTGGCGCGACGGGATACTATCGAGCCGTGACCCGCCGCAGGTTCGATCGCGGGATTGGCGTTGCGTTCAACAATCCCACCGAACCGAAAGCGCCATTACTCCTCGACGACGAGTCAAAACTGAGCGTGGAGCTGACGCGAGGAAACGCGCAATTGGCATTCGATAACGATCCGAGTGTCGCGACCGTGGCTCAAGGCGATCGCGTCACGATTCGCAAAGCCGCAGAAGTCGCTCGATTAATCGTTCGTGCTTAAAGGTAAAATCAATGAGTTTTAGAGTCCCTGGATGGTGGAGAAGTGGTGTCATTTATCAGATTTATCCCCTAACTTTTGCCGATGGTAGCGGGGATGGAAATGGCGATCTCGACGGAATTATTCGACGGCTGGACTATCTCAACGACGGCAACCCTGCCAGTCCTACGTCCCTAGGCGTCGATGCCATTTGGCTGTCTCCGATCGATCGATCGCCGATGGCAGACAACGGCTACGACGTCAGCGATTACTATTCTATTTGTTCGACCTTCGGGACGCTCGAAGAATTCGAAACGCTCTTGGCAGAGGCGCACCGACGGGGCATTAAAGTCATTCTCGATTTAGTGGTCAACCATACGTCCGATCGCCACGATTGGTTTCTCGAATCGAGCGCGAGCCGCGACAATCCCAAAAGCGATTGGTATCTGTGGCAAGATCCGGCTCCCGGTGGCGGCGTTCCCAACAACTGGGTGTCGTATTTTGGCGGGACGGGATGGACGTTCCACGAAGGACGGGGACAGTATTACTACCACACGTTTAACCGCAACCAACCGGATTTAAACTGGCAGAATCCAGACGTGCGATCGGCAGTTTACGACGTGATTCGGTTTTGGTTGGATAAAGGCGTGGATGGATTTCGCTTGGATGCGTCCAGCGCGTATAGCAAAGATCCGTATTTCCGCTTTAATCCAGTGAAGT
Source organism: uncultured bacterium (assembly GCA_964420595.1). Classification (GTDB taxonomy): domain Bacteria; phylum Cyanobacteriota; class Cyanobacteriia; order Cyanobacteriales; family Geitlerinemataceae; genus CAYQUF01. Next base: position 598 of record CAYQUF010000224.1, on the reverse strand, counting down.
TTGAGGCAACGGACAAAAAAGCGTACAACAACCAATACCATATTTATACAAAAAACCGACCGGAAAATCACAAAATCGTCCGAGAAATTCGGCAAATCACCGATAGTTACGACGATCGCGTGTTGTTGGGCGAAACGTTTATCGACAGCCGTCTCTACGATTCGACCATTTTCTACGGCATTAACAATGACGAATTGCACTTGCCGTTTACGTTTGAATTTGCCTTTAGTCCCTGGTATCCGGGCTATCTCCAGCGAGAAATTGAGAAGAAAGAATTAGTCACGCCCCCAGGCGCTTGGCCCGCCTATTTCCTCAGCAATCACGACATCCCGCGCCATCTGTCTCGTTGGGTCGAATGTACGCTGTGCATCGATTCGACTGAAATTGCCAAGGCGTCGGCGACAATTTTACTTACCGTGCGCGGGACGCCAGTGCTGTATTACGGCGAAGAATTGGGCATGACCAACCATCAAAACATCCCGCCGGAACTGGTGCGCGATAAAGCCATTATCGACGACCTCGAAGGGGGATCGCTGCCCTCTCGCGATGGGGCGAGAACGCCGATGCAATGGGATACGTCGGCTCAAGCGGGATTTAG
>CAYQUF010000223.1:2358-6848 GCA_964420595.1 uncultured bacterium | reverse complement strand
TTCAGAGCGATCGATAATGCCCACCCTACAATTGAGAGGGGAACTTCAGTTAAGCGATCGTTCCCGTCAGCGGCGAACTGGCGCGAGCGCCTTGCATCGCCATCCGTCCGGCGAGAAACGCCAAGCGTCCGGCTTCCACCGCCATTCCCATCGCTTTCGCCATCGCAACGGGATGTTTGGCATGGGCAATGGCGGAATTGATCAACACCGCATCGGCTCCCATTTCCATCGCTTGCGCCGCCTCGCTGGGGGTGCCGATCCCCGCATCGACCACCACCGGAACCCCAGCCGATTCAATAATAATCTCGATATTGGCTGCGGTTTTCAACCCCTGTCCGGAGCCAATCGGCGACCCCAGAGGCATCACGGTGGCGCATCCGACCTCCTCCAACCGTTTGGCGAGCATCGGGTCGGCGTTGATATACGGCAGCACCGCAAACCCTTCTTTCACCAACTGTTCGGCAGCGTGCAGGGTGCCAATCGGGTCTGGGAGCAGGTGTTTGGGTTCGGGAACCACTTCCAATTTGATGAAATTGTTGTCCTCTTGTCCCAATAACTTCGCCATCTCCCGACCCAGACGCGCCACCCGAATCGCCTCCTCGGCAGTTTTGCAGCCAGCGGTATTGGGAAGCATCCACAACTGCTGCCAATCGAGAGCTTCGGCGAGTCCTTCGTGACCCGGCGCGTTATTTTTCACCCGACGCACGGCAACGGTGACGATTTGACTGCCGCAGGCGGCAATGCTTTGCTGCATTTGCTCGATGTTGCCATACTTGCCGCTGCCAGTCATCAGGCGCGAGCGAAACTCCCGTCCGGCAATGGTTAGAGGGCGATCGCTCGGGAGGTTGAAACTGGGTTTGAGTCCGTTAGAGGTTGGAGTTGCAAACACGGTAGATTGAGAATTGGGGGCAGAATTGGACTGAAAGCGAGACAGGTGGAAATGAGATAGCAGCGGGTCGGCGTCCCGACGTTCGATCCAGTCGGCGAGCAGAGTCGCCGTCACTGGCGCGAGCAAGATGCCGTTGCGATAGTGACCCGTGGCGAGGCTGAGATTGTCGCACCAACTCGGACCGAGAATCGGCAGGTCGTCCGGCGTCGCGGGTCGGAAGCCCCACCAAAATTCTTCGACGGGATAGTCGCGCAATCTCGGATACAATCGAATGGCGCGATCTACTAGCGCTTTAATGCCAGCGGGAGTATTGCCGGGGGTAAAGCCGACGTCTTCGCTGGTGGCACCGATAACGATTTGCCCGGTTTGGCGCGGCACGATATAGGTACTCGGACCGTAGAGAACGCGACCGAGCGGCAGTTCGTTATGGTTTTCAACGGCGCGGACGGAGAGCATTTGACCTTTGTGGGGTCGCACGGGAATCGGTAAGAGTCGATTCGACCACGCGCCAGCGGCGAGGACGTACTGTTGGGCGTTGAAGGTGCCGTTGTCGGTGCGAACCCCGGTGACGCGACCGCCTTGCTGTTGGATTGCGGTGACGGTGACGCCATCGCGCGCGTCGATCCCGAGTTCTTGCGCTGCCATCCACAAGGCGCGTCCTAACGCTCGATTGTCTACCTGAGCGTCTTGAGGCAACCACCAGCCGCCGATAACTTCTTCGCCCAAACCGGGTTGGTACTGACGAATGGTATCGCGATCCAGCCAGTGCGCCGGATGTTCGTCGCAGTTGAGAACTTTATCGGTGTCGGCGTCGTAAACGGGGGCTAAAATGCCGCAGGGCCAGTATCCGGCGGATAAGCCGCTGAGGTCTTCAATTTTGCGAATCCACTCCGGATACATCGACCGAGAGCGCAAGCACAAGTCCAACATGGCACCGGGGGGAATGCGTTCGGCTTGAGGGGCAAGCATTCCGCCAGCGGCGTGGGTGGCGGCTTGTTGAAAGTCTCGGCTGAGGAGGGTAACGGTAGCGCCTCGCAATTTTAATTCAATGGCTAGCGAGAGTCCGATAATGCCGCCACCGATAACCAGAATGTCAGTTGTCATTTGTGAGTCGTAATTGATTGGTGTCGTGTGCGATCGCGTTTAAGAATTTGCCATTTCCCGATTGTTCTAATTTTCCCATCACCAGGCACCATTAATCGGTTCTGTCTCGTCCTCGTCGGGAGTTGGGGTCGGGGAGGGTTCGTCGTCCTCGGGTTCCTCGGGAGAGGGGGTAGGAGAGGGGGTCGGCGTAGGTTCGGGGGTGTCAACATTAGCAGGACCGAGCGGTTGCGCCTCGGTTGGGGTCTGTTCGGGAGTGGCAGGATTTGCCTCGTCCGACGAATCGGTCACGTTAGACAGCCAAGTGGGCAGGCGCTCGGGAAATCGAAACACTGCCCAAACTGCCAATACCAGTAATAAGGCGATCGCCATGGACGAGGCAAGCTGTCTCATAAGTTATCCTTCACTCGTCCACGCGGTTTCGGACTTCTGTCCCCAAAATCCGGTCATCTTGCTCACCTTCACGTCTCCCAGAACCTGGGTCTGACAGGACAACCGCAGACCGCTCTCGGGGGAGTGCGGCGGTAGGGACAGCCGGATTTTCTCTCGTTGTTCCATCGGCGAGACTTCTCCTTCGACGCGAACCGTGCAGGTGCCGCAGGTGCCGAGTCCGTGGCAGTTGAATGTCGAAGCAGTGCCATTGTAAACGTCGATGTCATTGGCGAGGAGCGCTTTGCGTAAATTCGCACCGCGATCGCACTGGAAGGTTTTTCCTTGGGCTGTAACTGTTGGCATAGAGACCACCCTAAATTTGTCTGAAGTTTCTCCTCCTATTGTGACAAGTTCTTTAAAATAGTTGTCGGAATCGCCGTTCGATTTCGATCGCCGATTTGGAATTCCCATCTCGTCCCCAATCTTTGAGTAATCAAGAGTCTCATGAGTGCCGATACTGCCAATCGACTGTGGATTTACGATACGACCCTCCGCGATGGAGCGCAGAGCGAAGGTCTGTCTCTGTCGATCGAAGATAAACTGCGCATTGCCCGTCAGTTGGATCGCTTGGGAATTCCGTTTATTGAAGGCGGATGGCCCGGTGCGAATCCCAAGGACGTGCAATTTTTCTGGCGGCTGCAAGAAGATCCCCTCACCCGAGCCGAGGTGGTGGCGTTTTGCTCCACTCGTCGCCCTAACGTTCGCGCGGCGGAAGACAAGATGCTCAAGCCAATTCTGGCGGCGGGAACCCGCTGGGTGACGATTTTTGGCAAATCTTGGGATTTGCACGTCACCGAGGGGTTGAAGACGACCCTAGAGGAAAATCTGGCGATGATCGGCGATACGATCGAGTTTCTGCGATCGCAAGGTTGTCGGGTCATCTACGATGCCGAACATTGGTTCGACGGTTACAAGCGCAATCCGGATTACGCCATTGCTACGTTACAAGCCGCGATCGCCGCTGGTGCCGAATGGCTGGTATTTTGCGATACCAACGGCGGCACGCTGCCTCACGAAATTGCGCAAATCATCAAGGAAGTCAAAGAAAAACTCACCGCCAACGGCTGCGATCCCTCACAGCTCCAGTTGGGCATTCACACCCACAACGACTCCGAAACGGCGGTAGCCAACGCGATCGCGGCGGTGATGGAAGGTGCGGGCATGGTACAAGGCACGATTAACGGCTACGGCGAACGCTGTGGCAATGCCAACCTCTGCTCGCTGATTCCCAACCTGCAACTGAAACTCGGATTCGAGTGCCTGTCCGAAGAAGAGCTGACGCGCCTCAGCGAAACCAGTCGCTTTGTCAGCGAAGTCGCCAACCTCGCCCCCGACGAACACGCACCGTTTATCGGGCGATCGGCATTTGCTCACAAAGGCGGCATTCACGTCAGCGCCGTGCAGCGCAATCCCCTCACCTACGAACACGTGCAACCCGAACGGATTGGCAATCGGCGGCGCATCGTGATCTCGGAGCAGTCGGGATTGAGCAACGTCCTCTCGAAAGCGCGTAACTTCGGCATCGAACTCGACAAGCAACACCCGGTCAGCCGCGAAATCCTGCAAAAACTGAAAGACCTCGAACACCAAGGCTATCAATTTGAAGCCGCCGAAGCCAGTTTCGAGTTACTGGTGCGCGAGGCGTTGGGACAGCGACAGCAGTTCTTCGACCTGAAGGGATTCCAGGTTCACTGCGACAAATCTTCGGGGGATTGTAGTGCTTTGGCCACGATCAAGGTTGCCGTCAACGGAACCGATATCTTGGAAGCCGCAGAAGGAAACGGTCCGGTGTCGGCGTTGGATGCGGCACTGCGCAAGGCATTGGTCAATTTTTATCCCGAATTGGGACAATTCCACCTCGCCGATTACAAGGTGCGGATTCTCGACAGCAAGGCGGGAACCTCTGCCAAAACCCGCGTCTTGGTCGAATCGGCTAACGGTCACCAACGCTGGACGACGGTGGGGGTATCGCCAAATATCCTGGATGCGTCGTATCAGGCGGTGGTCGAGGGATTGGAATACGGTTTGATGCTGCAAGAGCGAGCCAAAGCAGCGTTAATTCAATAGG
>CAYQUF010000223.1:0-2258 GCA_964420595.1 uncultured bacterium | reverse complement strand
GGAGAGTGGTGCGTTAGGGCGATTTCACCCAATTTCGAGACCCTCAAATCGATCTGCGCCCTAACAACACCCTACCTTTCGCTGGGTACGGGCGAACGGCCGTTCGCCCCTACGGTAGACTGGCGATCCCTACTGGAAAAATGCCGGATAGACAAACGCAAACGCCGTCGAACTGGGGATAGGCGTTCCGTCCATTTCTTCGACAATGACTGTATTGAGTTGGTCGTCCCAACGAGCGCGAATTTGGCGTCCGTCGAACTCGACAATTTTCTCGCCCACTCGTTCGATATTGTCATGGACGAATTGGTGGCTGTCGCCGGAAAATTGGTTATGGGGCGTTCGATTGTCGCTCGACCAAATGTAGCTGACAATGGTTTTAGGATGCAGCGACAGTCGATCTTGGTTGCGGACGGGAAAAACGAGTTTCTGGTCCTCTTTATAACTGCCGTAGGGATAGTCTTGATAGTTGCGATTGTATCCGGTTTCGGTGGAGAGAATTTTACTGTCGGGATGCTTCTCTAACCAATCGCCGAGACTGGTTTTAACCGCCGCAATTCGATCCAATTGGCGATTGACCTTGGCACCGACAATGCCCAATCCCCACGGTTGCGCGTAGAGGGTATCGTCGGCGCGATCGTACATGACCAAGCAACTTTGATACAACTTACCGGAAACGCCATAGGTAGTCTCGCCGCGATCGAATGCCACAATCGTATCGCACAAAGGACAGTAGGATACAGTCACGTTTTGACCGCCAATGGTATCGTTGACGATTTCGTGCCAATTCATGATTCCGTAGGGATACGCTTTGGCTTCGCCATTGACGACGATCCCGATAACCGTTTCGTTAGCTTCAAAGGGGGTGGTTTCGGCGGTATCGAACTTGGGATTATCGACACTGGGAATGCCATCTTTCGGCGGCCCGCCGTTGAGCAATTGGTCGAGGTCGATGCGAGTGGATTGTTGCGGATCGACGTTTTGCGCGCGCAGGTCGTCGAGTTCTTGGCTTTGGTCGTTAAAATGCTGGGTGAGGGAGAAATATTGCAGTTTGAAGTTCTCCCAACCCCCCGCTTGTGCGACTAAACCACTAACTCCGAGAACGATAAATGCTGCGGTTCCGAGGGTGATTTTAACAGCGGCTTTCATAGAACTGCCTCCCAATGCGATCGCCTTACGGTCTAGTTTGGAAGGAAGAAATGAACCCCGCGCGATCGCTGGCTGAGATTTCGCTGAGAATGGGAATGCTATCACTGGCAGGGTGCAAATGGGTGAGTTACAATCTCGGATATAAAGATCGGTTGCCGATCTGACTAATGCTGAATTTCAATCTCAATTGCGATCGCTCACATGTCCAATCGCCAATTCAGAGAAAATTGAGTCATGGTTCGACAGAATTTAGCCCAGCAGTCCCTATGTTTCTGTACCTCAGCCTTCGGTCGAGATTATATCGAGCTGGCAAAATTGCTCGCTAAAGATTTACATCAGTTTGCCCCCAATCGCATTTTTGTTGTATTAACCGATCGCCCGCAAGAGTTTCAAAAGTATCCCAACGTTCGAGCGATTCAACATCAATGTCGGGGCGTCATGAGCTATCACGAAAGACGGTTTGCCATTCATTATGCCCTCGCCATCGCTCCTTCAGTGATGTATTTAGATGCCGATGTCCGAATTTGCTCGCCCATTCCAGACAATTTAGACATTTATCCGGGCATAACGGCACGCAGTTGTGGAAGCTGGCACAAGCACATGCAAGAGCGATTCGATCGCCCGTCCCTCTCTCCTCAATGTAAAAAATACAAGTCAATCATTGAAAAAATGGCAAAGAAAATGAACGTTAGCCTCGACGATCCGGAGTTGAAATTTATTAACGAGTTCTTATTTGTTGTTACGGTAGATGAAGGTCGCGAACGAGAATTTTTAAAGCGATGGGGCGACTTAGCAATTTATGCCGACACATTAGGAATGCACAAACATCCCACCTGGGCAATGGCACTCGCGGCGCGTAAAAGCAACTTTCCAATTCGTCGCAGCGAGATGAATGGATTAGATTTTTTTGACGATCGCATCGAAAGCGTCCGCATCCGTAACGGACAGTCTAGCCCAGAGGAAAAAGCAGGGTATTTCCAGCAACAAAACGAAATTCAAGATCGCCCCAAACCATTACTGGAGCGTTTGACCGATCCAATTGTTCAAAAAACTGGGCTGTTCTATCATCAAGCCCGAGTTCGACTCATTGCAATCCTATCGCCATCGACTCT
>CAYQUF010000222.1:0-6994 GCA_964420595.1 uncultured bacterium | reverse complement strand
TTGAAAAATCAAATTAGCGATATCGCGTGATTGTATTAAATACAAATGAATTTCGCTAAACTGTAAATTAAGATACAAAGACTGAATTATCGGGCAGTGGTTTGTTGGCGCTGTCGATCGCGATCGCATTTGTCCTGGGTGCCGAGAACGAGCAATGAACGACGAATGGTTTTTAGTCTGCGGGTTAGGCAGTTTGGGACAGCATTGCGTGGCTGCCTTAAAAGAATTCGGAGTCAAAGTTAGCGCCATCGATCGCTCGCAACCGCACACCTGGGAAATCTTCGATCTCCCCCACCAAATCGATCGCCTGATTTTGGGCGATTGCCGTCAAAATGCGATTTTAGAACAAGCCGGAATCGCACAGTGTCGCTCTGCTTTAGTCGTGACCAGCAGCGATCGCGTCAACGCCGAAACCGCACTCGCCATCCGCCAGCTCAACCCTCACACGCGCTTAGTGGTGCGATCGGCAAAAGAAAACCTCAACCGCTTGCTCGGGGAGCAATTGGGCAATTTCGTGGCGTTCGAGCCGACCCAACTCCCCGCTCCCGCCTTTGCACTGGCAGGATTGGGGACGGAAACCCGAGGGTTGTTTCATCTCGACCGACAGTGGTTTCGAGTGGTGCAACGCCAGCTTTCCCCAACGAGCCATTGGTGCGATCGCAGTGATTTACACGAACTCAATACTCGCAATCGCCGCATTCTGGCTCACGTTCCCCCATCGCACTTCGATACGCCGCCAGAATTGACGCTCCCCGCAGAATTTTACCAATGGGATCCCGAAGCGCCAGTGCGTGCGGGGGATACGCTCGTGTATATCGAAGCCGCCGACCCGTGGTTGTTGGCGCGATCGCACCAGTTCGAGAAACGGCGACAAACTTGGCAAGCCATGTCCCGTCGCTTGCGGTGGGACTATTGGCAACAGCGAGTTCGCGATTTATGGTCAACCAATGCGCGCGATCGCACTCGACGAGTCGCCATTATCTGCGGTGTCACGGTATTGGTGTTGCTGGTCGTGGGAACGCTCCTCCTGCACGGCTACTATCCCGGAACCAGCCTCCTGTCGGCGTTCTACGCTACCGCAATTTTACTGCTCGGCGGCTATGCCGATTTATTCGGCGAATTCCAACTCACTGCACCGATTCCGTGGTGGTTGCAGTTGTTTTCCCTGGGATTGACCGTTGCGGGGACAGCGTTTGTCGGCGTGTTGTATGCACTGCTCACCGAAACCCTGCTCTCGGCGCGATTTAAATTTTCGCCTCAGCGTCCTCCGGTTCCGACGCAGGATCATGTCGTCGTGATTGGCTTGGGACGGGTGGGACGGCGGGTTGCAACGTTGTTGCTCGAATATCGCCAACCCTTAGTGGGGATTAATTTCGATCCCCATTTCGACCCGACGATTTTGCCGCAAATGCCGCTGATTGTGGGGAATTTAAATGAGGCGCTGGCGCAGGTGAATTTGGAAACGGCGAAAAGCGCGATCGTCTGTACGGACGACGAAATTCTGAATTTGGAAATTGCACTGATGGCGCGGGTAAAAAATCCCCGTTGCTATCTCGCCATTCGCACCTACGAACAGCGGTTGAGCGACCATTTAGCGGGATTGCTCCCCAACGCTCAGGTGATTTGCGCCTATGCGGTGGCGGCGGAAGCGTTTGCAGGAGCGGCGTTTGGGGAACAGATTCTCAGTTTGTTTCGTTTGGGCGATCGCACGATTTTGGTGACCGAATATCAAATCGAACCGGACGATACCCTCAATGGCTTGATGCTAGCCGAGGTGGCGTATGGGTATGGCGTGGTACCGCTGTTATACCAAAAACCGCGCAGTACGGCGAAGTTTATGCCATCGGAGGATACGTATTTATCGATCGGCGATCGCATGGTGGTGTTAGCCACCACAGATGGGTTGCGTCGGGTGGAAGTCGGCGCACTCGCACCCAAACAGTGGCAATTATCGGTCGAACAAGCACTAACCCCGGATGCGGTGTTTGAGGGAGCCAACGCCATTGCGCGGATTTCGGGATGCAATTTGGGAACGGCGCGATCGCTAATGGATCGCTTACCCGCCAAGTTACCGCCGCCGCTTTACGAACACCAGGGACAGCGACTGGTACGGGAGTTGGCAAAATTGCGAGTGCTGGCGCGGTTAGAGGCTTATTCTCCCACGGATTCGACGCGACCGTAACGCGCGGCTTTGTCCCCCTCGCACAGCCACACCCACATCTGATCCCCCAAACAGAAGTGCCACCATTCGTTGGGATGGCGCTGAAATCCTGCCATTGCCATGATTCGAGCCAGAAATTGACGGCGATCGTGATACTGGCGCGACTGCGGGTCGTTGGCGTTGGCGAAGTGTTGGGGATAGGCGCGAGGGGAGATTTCGTCAATCGGACATCCCATATCCAGGGGGGTTCCGGTTTCGTCTACCAGGGTGACGTCGATTGCGCCACCGGTGCTGTGGGGAGGAGGGGTCGCCGGATCGAGGCTGGGAGATGCCCAGAATTGATAGACTTGGGCGAGGATGGCGTCGCGTTGGGATTCGATGTCGGTCTCGGAGAGTCCTTGTTCGCCACAGAGTTGGGTAAAGGTGTAGTCCACCATGAACTGTTGCACGGCGATGGGACGATAGGCGTCGAAGATTTGAATGCGCCAGCCGGGGTGCGATCGCTGGAGGTGAAATTGCGCTTCAAACAGGCTGTCGAGGACGCTTTGACGCAGGTAAAATGGGGAGCGCGCGCCATAGGGTGCGCCCAGTTTTTCGTAGGGATGGGGCGATTCCACAGCAAAATGCTCGATGGGAATGGGGACGAGGGGTTCGCCGCACTCGACGATGGGGATGCGTTGGTAGGGTTTGGCGGACATGAGAACTCGGACTCGGGGTTTTGTCCTTTCAATTGTTTCGCAAGGTTACACGGATATCAATGGAATTTATTCACCACAAAGACACAAAGAGCACAAAGAGGGATTTACCAGATTTTTGCCATCTGTAAGGTGAATCCTGGGAGTTCCGGATCGCCGCTGACGGTTTCGGGAGTATCCAAAATTTCAGGTTCGCGGTCGGGACGGTCAATGTAAACTTTGCGATTTTGGCGATCGATGAGCCAACCCAATGATGTTCCGTTGGCGATGTATTCTTGCATTTGGTCTTGCCAATCTCCGAGGCGATCGCTCGGCGATCGCAATTCGATCGCGAAGTCGGGACAAATTGGCGCAAATGAGGCTTTTTGCTCGTCCGATAGCGCGTTCCAGCGTTCTAATTGAATCCAGAACGCATCGGGGGAGCGAATGGCTCCGTTGGGTAAAGTAAACCCGGTACTGGAGTCAAAAACTTCGCCAGTCTCGTCGCGATCGCTCCAGTTTGCCAACTGTTGAACAATTTTGAGATTGCGATTTCCCGTCTCCGAAAATGTCGGTAACATTACGATAACATCCCCGCTTGCCGATCGCTCGATTCGCAATTCCCGATTGACCGCACAAAATTTGTACAATTGTTCGTCGGTCATTGGCTCAGTCTCGGGAAGATTGAGCGTTAGCGGGATAGGTTCGGTTTGTATCAATAGCGTCGCCATAACCGAATTGCGGGGATGAAAAATCTATGATTTCGCAGCAATCTGCTCGATCGCCTTCATGGCTTCCTCAATATGCGCTTTTACGTTAAACTGCGAGTTAAACATATGCCGCACCACGCCATCTTTATCGATAACATAAGTCACGCGACCGGGTAACAGTCCAAAGGTCGCCGGAACCCCGTACAACTTTCGCACGCGATTGTCTTTATCGCTCAACAGCGCAAACGGCAAATTGTGCTTGCTGGCAAATTTCTGGTGGGAATCGGTCGAATCGCCGCTAATTCCGATGACTTGCGCTCCCGCTTCGGAAAATGCCTCGTAGCGATCGCGAAACGCGCAAGATTCGGCGGTACATCCGGGGGTGTCGTCTTTGGGATAGAAATACAACACCACCGGTTGCTGACCTTTGAAGCTGCTCAAGCTCACGGATTCGCCGGTCTGAGACGGTAGGGTAAAATCCGGTGCCACATCTCCAACTTTGACTGCCATTGCACTACACCCATTGCAAAATGTTTTTCGTATTTTACCGCAATTTGTGGAACTCAAACCTTGTTCCCGCGAAACAATCCCTTAATTTCCCGCCACAGTTGCGACTGACCGGAAGGCGATCGCGGTTGGGTTAAAATCCCGTGGGAGGGACTGAATAATAATGCCAACGCGAACAATCCCGAAACCACGAGCACGATCGCCGGTCCGGAAGGCAAATTATAATAATAACTCAAGTACATCCCGCTAATACTCGAAATTACCCCGATACCAGCACCGAGAAACATCACTTGATGCAATCGCGGCACTAATAAATAGGCAGTTGCACCGGGGGTAATTAACAACGACAGCACCAAGACAACGCCGACGGCTTTTAAACTAGCGACGACGGTTAGGGCAATTAACACCATTAAGCCAAAGTTGAGCAAATTCACGGGCAATCCCGAAGCTTGCGCGCCCACCGGGTCGAAGGTGTAAAATAGTAGTTCTTTATATAGAAATACGACACATAATATTACTAAAATTGCAATAATTGCCGTGTCGCGAACGTCGCCAATAGTTACGCCTAAAATATTACCAAACAGGAAGTGATTGAGGTCGATTTTATTGTTTTTTTGAATAACGGTAATTAGGGTTACGCCGAGGGCGAAGAATGCCGAAAACACGATTCCCATTGCCGCATCTTCTTTAATGGGCGATCGCGTCCAGATCCAGGTAATTAAAACGGTTCCGATAATTCCGGCGATAAAGGCACCAACAAAAATATTGATACCTAAAATAAAAGCGATCGCCAATCCCGGCAACACGGAATGGCTGATAGCATCCCCCAATAACGCCAATCGCTGCACCATTAAATAGCTGCCAACCACGGAACAAATGATGCCGACCAGTATAGCGATAACGAGCGATCGCTGCATAAACCCGTATTGCAACGGTTCGATTAATACATCCAACACGATGAAACCTTAGATGAAATCAACCTGTAGGGTGGGCATTGCTAAATTGACGCGATTGGCTCGAAGGTTACTGACACGGTAATGCCCACCTGACCGACCATTTTCTGTTAAGCAGCAACGCCAGAAAAGAAACTCACCTGTCCGCCATAGGCACGATACATATTGTCTCTTTTAAGTACGCTCGCACGGGAACCGCTCGCCACCAATTCGCGGTTGAGCAAAATCAAATCGTCGAAGTTAGTAATCGATTCTCCCAAATCGTGATTGACCACTAACACGATTTTGCCGTCACTAACTAATTCTCGGAAAATACTAAACAGAACCGCTTCCGTTTTTTGGTCGATGCCCACAAACGGTTCGTCGAAGAAAAATACGTCCGCTTGTTGCGCCAACGATCGCGCCAGGAACACCCGTTGCTGCTGTCCTCCGGACAAATCTCCAATTCTGCGATTCCGATAGGCTCCCATCCCCACGCGATCGAGGGATTCGGCGGCGATGCGACGGCTGACGTTGGAAAAACGCCGGAACCAGCCAGTTTTGCGAATGCGACCCATCATCACCACATCCCACACGGTTGCGGGATAGGTCCAGTCAATCTGCGATCGCTGCGGGACATACGCCACCTGCTCCAGTCTATCCATCAAAGGGCGCGCGCCATACATCGCCGAACCGCTCGCAGAGGGAATCAACCCCAGCATCGCCTTCATCAAAGTACTCTTACCCGCACCATTCGGACCGATAATCCCGGTTAAGCGTCCGGGGTTGACGGTGAGGTGAATATCCCGCAACGCCTCGACATTGCGATAGGTCACCCCCAAACCGGAAACGCGAATCGCATCGGTGGCGTCGCCGTTCCAATTGCTCCAATTGCCCGGAACGATCGATCTGTCGTGCATGGCTTGCCTCTTGCGGAACGATTTTTTCCATCCTATCGCAAAAATGAAACAAAAATGAGATATAAATGAAGCAATTGTGAAAAGAAATGCAAATCCGCCATGAGAGCAATCACTCGCAACGCCTTTCAAATCGGGGCGATCGCGGCATTACTGGCAACCTTGGGCTGCACCTCCCCCGCTCCCGACGCCGAATCTGAAGGCGATCGCCCTCGGGTCGTCTCCACCAGCACCATCATTGCCGATTTCGCCGAAGACATTGGTGCAGACGAGATCCGCCACGAAGGAATTCTCGAACCCGGTGCCGATCCCCACGTCTACGAACCCGTTCCCGCCGACAGCCAAGCCTTAGAAAACGCCGACCTGATTCTCTACAACGGCTATAACCTCGAACCGGCGTTAATTCGACTGATTGACGCGGCGGGGGAAGATGCGAAAAAACTGGCAGTTGGGGAAGTCGTGGAACCGCTCGATTACGACTACGAAGGTCAGATAGTTCCCGACCCCCACGTTTGGGGAGATGTGGAACGAGCGATCGAGATGGTGAATGGGATTCGGGATGCATTAATCGAGATTTCACCCGAAGATCGCGAGATTTTCACCGCCAACGCCAAACAACTGACCGAGGAGTTACAACAACTCGACAGTTGGATCGAAGCGCAAATCCAAACCATTCCCGAAAGTCAACGCCAACTGGTCACCACCCACGATGCATTTCAGTATTACGCGAGAGCCTATGGATTAGAGATAACGGGGACATTAATCGGCATCAGTACCGAAGAACAACCGAGCGCTCAAACCATGAAGCGTCTGGTCGAACGGGTAAAAGCCGTCAGCGTTCCCACGATTTTTGCCGAAACCACGCTCAACCCCCAGCTCATTAAGACCGTGGCGCAAGAAGCAGGCGTCAAATTTAGCGATCGCGAATTATACTCCGACTCCATCGGCGCACCGGGTAGCGAAGGCGATTCTTATCTCAACATGATGGTGTGGAACACCCGCGCGATCGTCGATGGCTTAGGTGGCGAAGTCACCGAATTCCCCGGTTCGTAATTCCCCCGTTCGTAGTAAGCACTTTAGTGCTTCCCCCATG
>CAYQUF010000221.1:0-7021 GCA_964420595.1 uncultured bacterium | reverse complement strand
TTTGTTGGGTAGGAAGCTGCTATTGTAATCTTTGATTCAATAGCGGTAGTTCACAGACTGGGGGTTTTACCAGTTTCCGCTTGGGTGGGAGTCCCTTGTACCGGGTTATATCCCATGTCGATGGCGATTTGACGCAGCACCGAAATTTGGTCTTGGAATTCGAGCTGTTCGAGCTGGTTGAGAACGTTTTTCGAGGCTTCGTTGGCTTCATAGTCGTTCGGAATATCGATGACGCGATCGCCCATATCGATTGCCCAAGCACACCAAACAACCAACTGGTTATTTGCCGTTAGCGCGCCGTAAGCCCTGGAATATTCGGTATCTTTCTGGCTGGCAATGTCGCGCATTACTGCCAATTGATCTTCGCCCGAAAGCTTGTAAAAGTCGTCTAACAAGATCGGCGCAATTCTCGGATCTGCCGAGGTCGGTGCCGCAGGGGTGATGGAATCGCCCATCTTTTCATACGCCCAGTAAAGCACGGCGAGCTTATCGTCAATGCCGAGTTGTTCGAAGTCATTCACGATTTTCTGAGTGGTTTCGGATAGCGCATGAGGGGTAGCGATATCGAAATTGGCAACCATAGTTGACCTCCGTATCGAGACTGCAATTTACATTGCTTTACATTTACAAACTTAATAAAACTTAGCGAAAGCTTCCCTCCCCCGATCGATAGATTTCAGGATCGCCCCCGTTGAGATCGGGGGTCGCGCGCGATCGCCCAGGTGGATGTGTTACAGTTGCGGGCGAGAAAACTCGCATGGGAAGTTGCCGATGTCCGTCGAAGCGGTTGCTAGCGAAGCCGAAGCGCTGATTCAGCAAAATCTAGAACGGTTTTTGCTCGTTCTCTCCGTCTCGTTGAGCGTGGCGACCCTATCCCGTACCTTCAGTTGGTTTCGCCGCATTCCCTACACCCTGCTGTTGGTGATCGTGGGGTTAATTCTGGCATTCGTGGACGTGCGCCTAGTTAACCTGTCCCCCGGACTGATCCTCGAAATCTTTTTACCGCCACTGCTGTTTGAAGCCGGGTGGAACTTGAAATGGCAGGATCTCAAGCGGGAGTGGTTTCCGGTTGGCTTATTTGCCATTGTCGGTGTCGTGATTTCGGTAACCGGAATTGCGTTTTTACTGCAACAATTTGCTGGGATTCCTTTGTCAGTCTCCTTACTCATCGGGGCGAGTCTAGCTGCCACCGACCCGGTTTCGGTGATTGCCCTATTTCGCGAGTTAGGGGTGGGCAAGCGGCTGACGACGCTGATGGAAGGGGAGAGCCTGTTTAACGACGGTGCGGCGGTGGTTGCGTTCGGGTTGCTGGTCGGTTTGGCACTCGGGACGGAAGAATTTGAAGTGCAACGGGCGATCGCGGAATTTGCCATGGTGGTTGGCATTGGCGTTGGAGTCGGCGGACTGATTGGATTTGGAATTTCTTACCTGACGCAGCGCTTCGATTTGCCCTTAGTCGAACAATCGCTGACGCTGGTTTCGGCATACGGGACTTACGTGATTACTGAAGAATTGGGCGGCTCGGGGGTAATTGGCGTGGTGACCGTGGGTTTGATTTTAGGCAATTTTGGCTCCCGGATTGGGATGAATCCCCGCACGCGATCGCTCGTGACCGAGTTTTGGGAGTTTTTAGCGTTTTTTGTCAATTCGATCGTGTTTTTGCTGATTGGCGATCAGATTCAATTCGAGAACTTAGTCGATAGCATGACGCCGATTGCGGTGGCGATTGTGGCGATGCTGGCAACCCGCGCGATCGTGATTTACGGCTTGAGCAATTTCAGCAACGTTGCAGCCAATGCCGCAATTGGGTGGCGCGAGCAAACGGTACTCTGGTGGGGCGGTTTGCGGGGTTCGGTGTCTATTGCCTTGGCGTTAAGTCTTCCAGAGGCGATCGCCGAGCGAGAAACTGCGATTTCCATCGTGTTTGGCGTGGTATTGTTCACTCTATTGGCGCAAGGTTTAACCACGCAACCGCTATTGCAAAAACTGGGATTGCTCTCGCAGCAGGGACAGCAGCAAGAGTATAAAGAAACGATGGCGCGTCGAGCAGCGTTGGAGCGGGTGTTAGATTATCTGAAGAAATCGGAGAAGCGTCCCGATCTCGACGAGGAATTTTATCGCTATCAAGTTGCCTTAGTGGAAGGGCAAATTGAAGAAATGGATCGCAACTTGGATAAACTGCGCGATCGCCATCCGGACTTGCGAGATTATGCTGCCAAGCAGTTGAAGGACGAACTCTTGGCAATTGAAGCCGATACCTACGCCGAATTCGTGCGTGCGGGTCGCCTGAAGGAAGAACTCGCACCGTGGTTGCAAGACAAGCTGGCGTTAGATGAATGATTCGATTGGTGCGTTTCGGCGATTTGACTCGATTGTGACATCCCCAAATTGAACGACGCTAGAATACACCTTACAACTTACCAAGAAACCAAATAAATCGCTGAAACGTATTGACCAATTGGATATAATTTTGGATATTTCTGTATCGCGAGGCGAACTATATGCAATCTATTCAAGGAACCTATAAAAATGGCGTCATTTATCTAAACGCAACCGTTAACTGGGAAGACGGAAAATCTGTGACTATTACCGCGATTGAGAATGGGGAAACTGACGAAGAAACGATGAGCGAGTCTGAGTGAGAACAATTCGATCGCATTATTGAAGAGTGCAAAATGGAAACGGGAATTACAGACTTAGCCCACCAACACGACCATGATTTATACGGAACGCCTAAAACAGTCTGATATCTCGTACAAAGTCATGTCTAATCAATCGAATTGATGTTGCGACTGACCGTCAAATCAAACAAATTGCTCTCCCTCGACTAATCGCTTCTAAAATAGATCGAAGCAGGAGGTTGCCATGCCATCGAAATTGAAGCAATATGCCCGACACCTCAAACGACGCTGGCAGCAATTGGAGCGAAAATGGCGACGGGGATTGAGCCTGCTTCTGGTTCTGATTCTAGTCGGATTCACCGCGCGATCGCTCCCCTATCTCGCCCCGATTCGCGCCACCGATATCGCCCAACAGGATCGAGCCATCACCTTCACCGACCGTCGCGGACTCCCCCTCGGTACCCTCCTCACAGGCGATCGCGAACAGACCGCCATCGTTCCCCTGGATCGGATTTCGCCTCACTTCCGTCATGCCATTATCGCCGCCGAAGATAAGCGATTTTACCAACACGGTGGCTTAGACTTACAGGCGATCGCCCGATCGCTCCTAGAAGCCTTACAAGCGCGAGAAATTGTTTCTGGTGCCTCCACCATCACCATGCAACTGGCGCGAATGCTCCACCCCGCCGAACGCACCCTCCCCAACAAATTGCGCGAAATCTGGCGGTCGTGGCGGCTCGAAGCCGGAATGAGCAAAGACGAAATCCTGCACGCCTACATCAACCGCCTCCCCATGGGCGGCAACATCTATGGCGTCGAAGCCGCATCCCGCCTCTATTTCGGCACTCCCGCCGCCGACCTCGACATCGCCCGAGCCAGCCTCCTCGCCGCTATTCCCAACGCTCCCAATCGCCTCAATCCCTATTGGAATTGGCAACAATTGCAGCGACGCCAGCAATACGTGCTCGATCGCATGGTGGAAGACGGCTACATCAGCCCCACCCAAGCCCAACTCGCGGCGGCGGAAACGCCCCAATTGCAACCGCGCGATCGCGATGCCCTCGCCGCCCCCCATTTCCTGTTTTGGCTGGCAGATCGGCTCCCAGAGGGGGTTTCCCGCGTTCGCACGACCCTGGATCTGCCCTTGCAGCGATTCGTCGAAGGTCAAGTCCGCCAGGTGGTTCGCGCCCTCGCCCCCAAAAACGCCAACCACGCCGCCGCTCTGGTTATTGACAATCAGACTGGGGAGGTACTGGCGTATGTCGGATCGCCCAATTATTTTGCTGACGCGCATCAGGGACGCAACGACGGCGTGCAAGCCTTGCGCCAGCCGGGTTCGACGTTAAAACCATTTTTATACGAACTGGCGTTAGAACGCGGCGCGATCGCCCCCAACAGCATTCTGGCAGACGTTCCCACCCACTACGCCATTCCCAACGCCCAGATTTACAGTCCCACCGACTACAGCGAAACCTTTTTGGGACCGGTTCCGGTGCGCCTGGCGTTGGGCAATTCCCTCAATGTCCCCGCCGTGCGCGTGTTGGAGACAATTCAGGTGGCACCGTTTCTGGATCGCCTGCGCCAATTGGGTTTCGAGCATTTGACCCGATCGCCCGACTATTACGGCTTGGGACTGGCGCTGGGGAGCGGCGAAGTGAGCTTATGGGAGTTAGCCAGAGCTTACGTGCAAATGGCAAATCGGGGAACCGCCAAACCCCTGGTCGCCGCGTTCGATTATGACATTGCCAATCCCAACCATTCGATTGAGGACAATTGGTTTCCCCTAATTGTCGATATGCTCGACGACGATGGCGCTCGTGCTGCCGCATTTGGGGTAGACTCGGTGTTAAATTTGCCCTTCCCCGTTGCGGTGAAAACGGGAACGTCGTCTGACTACCGCGATACCTGGACGGTGGGGTTTACTCGCGATTACACCGTCGCCACCTGGGTGGGAAATTTCAGCGGCGATCGCATGATTCGGGTGTCTGGGGTAACGGGTGCGGCTCCGTTGTGGCAGCGGATTATGTTACATTTACATCGCGATCGCCCGCCGGAAGCGTTTGCGGCACCTGCGGATTTGGTGCGCCGTCCCATTTGCACCGCGACGGGATTGAAACCGACCGACACTTGCAATTCTGTCATTGTCGAATATCTCGCTCCCGAGGATTTGCAAGGGTACAATCGTCCCGAATCGTTTGAAATTCCCGCTGCATACGACGAATGGCTGGCGCGACAGGAGCGATCGCCGTTTGCTGAAAGTGGCTTGCGAATTGGGTTTCCCCAGGAGAACGATTATTTTTTAATTGGCGATAAAAATAACGCGCCAACG
Source organism: uncultured bacterium (assembly GCA_964420595.1). Taxonomy (GTDB): domain Bacteria; phylum Cyanobacteriota; class Cyanobacteriia; order Cyanobacteriales; family Geitlerinemataceae; genus CAYQUF01. The sequence continues at coordinate 2,071 of CAYQUF010000221.1, read as the reverse complement.
GTGCAATTCAAACTGGCGACGCCACCGCAACATCCGGTGACTTGGTCGATTGCGGGAGGGGAGGGAAAACGGGTGTTGGAAACGAGTACGGCGGATGCGGTATCTTGGCAGATGCAACCGGGAACGTGGACGTTGGAGGTTGAAGGCAAACAACAGCGCGATCGGGTACGATTTCAGGTAGAAGTTGCCGATCCGCGATCGCCGAAGCGGGGATTTTCGGTGCGATCGCGCTCTTGAGTTGGAGAAGGGGAACCCCAAAGACACAAAGATGATGTCTCAGTATGGATCTAAAATGAACCCTGAACTTCACCTCAATCGCGCATGAGTCAAACCTCTCCCGTCAACGCCACCGAATCGAACTGGGTGCAGCAATCCGCACCGTGGCTGTACTCGTTTTGGAAGTTCTCCCGACCCCATACCATTGTTGGAACCACTCTCAGCGTGGTGGGATTGTATCTCATCGCTTTTGCAACGGACGCCGAATCTTTGAATTGGAGCCAACTGGCGATTCCGGCGGGTGCGTTGGTGGCGTGTTTGTGCGGAAACGTTTATATCGTCGGACTCAACCAACTCAAAGATATCGAGATCGATCGGATTAACAAACCCCATCTCCCGGTCGCAGCGGGGGAATTTTCTTACGCGCAGGGAAAAGCGATCGTCAGTACCGCCGGAATTTTAGCGATTCTGCTGTCGGCGTTACAGGGATGGTGGTTATTCGCTACGGTGGGAATTAGCGTCATGATTGGAACGGCGTATTCTTTACCGCCAATTCGCTTGAAGCGGTTTCCATTTTGGGCGTCGTTATGTATTTTTACAGTTCGCGGGGCGATCGTTAATTTGGGACTGTTCGGACACTATCGTTCGCAATTGAGCGATCGCGCGGTTCCGCTGTCTTTGAATGCCATTACGCCGGAAGTTTGGACGCTAACGTTATTTATTATTGGCTTTACGTTCGCGATCGCGATTTTTAAAGATATTCCAGATCTAGAGGGCGATCGGCAATACAATATCAGCACGTTTACCATTCGCCTCGGTGCGGGTGCGGTGTTTAATTTGGCGCGGTGGGTGCTAACGGTTTGTTATGCAGGAATTACGATTGCGGGGATTTTAGGATTGCCGGAAGCGAACCCAGTTTTTATCGCCGCAACTCATCTGGGTGCGTTGGGAATATTTTGGTGGCGGAGTTGGCGGGTCGATTTGGATGACAATCGGGCGATCGCGCGGTGCTATCAGTTTATTTGGAAGCTGTTTTTCTTGGAATATATTATCTTTCCAGTGGCGTGTTTGTTGCAGGGTTGGAAAGTAACGGGAATTGTCGGATGGCTTGGATAGTATTATAGCAGCGATCGCTCGTGTATTAACAATCCAACCGGATCGAGTAATTTGGTAGGGTGCGTTGCGGCGCCGGTCGATCGGTCGCCGTCGCCAGGGAGTAACAACGCCGTAACGCACTCTTAATTTCGGTAGAAATCCGATCGCCGATCGCGTTTGTCCCGTGCAACCCGAATCAATTTGCCAGTGGGAATAACGATATCTCGAAATAATTTGGGAAAATTGAATATGCCGATCGCCCTGAGAAATATATAGCTCATGGAGTCCAACACGAGAGGGACAAGTGATGAGAACGGGTCGGGGTTTTGCCAACCAACTGGTGCGAGGTGCTTTACTGGCGGCGTTTGGTGTCTTGCTAGCGGGGGGAAATCCGCAAAAGGCGATCGCGCAGACGAGCGAAACTTACACCACCTTTAGCGAATGGTGCGCGAACAAGGAACGCATTTCCGCGAACGCCAGATATACCGTAGAAGTGCTATTGGAGAGAGCCGAGACTCAAGACTGCGATGCTGCTGAGGATCGGCTTGCAACTCTCACAAAGTTGAGTGTTGGGTATGGGAATAATGAAATCCTGGATCTCACCCCCTTATCAAGTTTAACCAATCTGGAATCGCTTTATATCAATAACAATAAAATCAAAGATGTAACGCCATTATCAAATCTGACTAATCTGGAATTTCTTAGCCTCGATAACAATAAAATCAAAGATATCACGCCATTATCAAATCTGACCAATCTG
>CAYQUF010000220.1:4089-7084 GCA_964420595.1 uncultured bacterium | reverse complement strand
GAATCGCCTGCTGCGTCCACAACCAATTTTGACCCAGCGCCTCCGGCTGAAATCCACTCGGATCCGCCGATAAGATTTGCTGGCGCAACTGTACCGCCTGACGCTGCATTTTAGCTCCTTCGGCAGGCGATCGCTCTGAAGCCGTTTTCATCAACGCCAGCGCCAATCCCCCATAGGCATCCAACACCGCCTGACTTTGCGCTCCCAACTCCGACGAGAGCGGCGCATCCGGCGCGACGGCTTTCACCGCATCCAGCCAAGTCTGATAGGCTTGCTCCACCTTTCCCTCGGCGTAATAGGCGAATCCCAACGCTTCGAGATAAGTTAGGGTTCCAGGACGCGATCGCAGCGCCGTTTCCCAATAGCGACGGGCATCATCGATACTGTAATCTTGGTTTCCCGATTGCACGAACTGCCACGCCAACCGTCCGCGCAAGAAATAAACCTCGGCATTGTCGGCATTTTTCACCGGATCCAGTGCCGCACTCGCCTGTTGCAACGCGCCGCGATCGAGTAACGCTTCGACCGCCTTTTGCCCATTTTCGAGGTTGTCGCGATTGAACTGTTCGATCGCGTAGAGGGTGACATCCGCCGTATTCGCCTCCGACAGCCGATCTGGAGTCAGTGCAGGTGCGGTGGTGGGTTCGACCGTCGGGGAGGGCGACACCTGCGGTTCTGGCGTCGGACGAGAGCGATCGCGCACGACCCAGACCCCGATCGCCACGAGGGCAATCAGCCCGATCGCCCATAACAGGCGATTCAACCAAGGGTGCTGGCGTCGGTAGAGCAGGCGAGTATCGCTCCTCGATGGCGGTAAATCGAACGGACTGGGTTTGCTCATATCGGCAGATTGACCGACCGGAGCGGGAGATTCGGTCGGCGCGATCGCATTTTGATGTGGACTGCGGGCAACGGAACCGCGATCGCTCGGGGAATCGGAGGCAAGGCGCGTCTCTGACGGTGCGGGAGAAGGCGACTCGTCCGGCTGAGCCAGCTCGCGCAATAGGTCGCCGACCATCGCCGCATCTTCGGCATTGCTCATGTCGCCGTATTCGATCTCGTCGAGGACGCCATCTAAATCTGCCTCGTCCGCCGGATCGGGGTCATCCCCAAAATCCAGGGATCCCGACACGGGTTCGAGCGGTTCGAACGGATCGGAGTCGATCTCGCTGTCCCGTCCCGACCGTCTTTTCGTGAGATAACCGTCGAAATCCGGATGAAAATAGAGAATTGGCAGCGCCCAGTAGAGGCGATCGGAGCCATACGCCGAAATTAGCCCCTGTCTGGCTCGACTCAGGCTTAAATCCACCGGATAGCCCTGATTTAAATTACGATAGAGCAGTCGCGTCAGAGTGAGCGCCACTTCGTCGGGAATGCGTTCTGCCATCGCCAACACGCCGGGAATGCCCCGCTTGACCAAGGTTTCAGCCAGGTTGCGCTCGCCGCGATTGTCTAGGGGGTCAGTCTTGGCAGTGTACGCGCCCCGACAGGAGTTGAACACCGCCATTTGAATGCCGTTGTTGACCAGCAAGCCAGCCAGGTCGTCGCCGCTGAGGGTTTCAGTGAGTCCCGTTTTGCTGCTGACGAGGTAGACATCGCCCCCAGAAATGCCAAAATTGCTGTGTCCGGCGTAGTGCAGGACTTGATATTGCGACTGTTCTAAGGCTTGGGCGAGTAAGGCGCGATCGGGTTGTTCTAGGGTCGAGAGTTCTAAGCGAGGGCGATCCGGGGTGCTGTTGCGGGCGCGACGTTGCAACTCTTCTTGCAAGTAGGTGGCTTCTCGCTTCAATTCTAAGCTTTCTTGATCCGTCGGCGCGGCGATCGCCATTAAAATCCGCAAAGCGCGATTGCCCGACTGGGGCGAAATCGTCGGAACCGATAAGTTACCCGTATTGGGTTGGTAGCGCGAAAACAGCACGTCCGTTCCCGTCGCCAAGGTGCGATCGCCATCGTGCAGCACCTCCCAAGGCAAGCGAGGCAGTCGATTCCCCTTCAATCCCAACCGCAGGCGCAACATTTGCTGGCGGTGTTGGGCGATTCCTTGCGCCATGATCCAACTATCGCGCAGGCTGCCTTGAAATAAGGCATTGTAGAGTTGCTGTCCCAAGGCGATCAGGTTGCGCGCGGACGACTCAGAGGCACCCCGGTCGCCACTGGCATCGATTGGGGGAAACGACTGGGGCGATCGCGGATCGAAATCTTCTCCCGATTCGCTTGAGGGCATTGAGGCGGACAGATTTTGATTTTGCAAGATTCCGAACACCGGATCGCTCATCAATTGACGCGCCTGCTCCAGCCACTGCTCCACGGGCCAGTGCAACTGTTCTTCTGCCAGGGGGACGCCGGGAAACACCCGTTCGGTGCGCACGAGATATTCGTCGCTCCCCACTGGGGTAACCGAAATGTGAAATTCGAGGTCTTCATCGTTCCCAGCGGGGTTGGCGGAAAGCGGGAATTCCTGAGTCACGGTGTTAGCGCACTCCTGCGTAATTCTGCGGGCGTCTTGACGGTTGGGCGGGATCGGGGATTTAACGGAAAATGCCAACAGCCTCTACTCCTAGGTTATATCGCAGCGGTTCGACTGACTGGGAGGATTTTGTCCCTCGTCATGACAATGGACGAGTGAGAGATCCGATCGAATTTGCCCGATCGATCCGGATGCGATCGCCCCACCTCAGAAGAACGTTAGTGGTAGATGCACCCTGATACTTTTGCCCCAGTCCTGCCCGGCTGGGGTTTTTTATTGCCTCGGTGCCAAAATCGCGGGCAGTTGCCAAGGCTCTCCATCCAGCGGCGATTTTTTGTATCTTGCGACTCAAAATTTCCGGAGAACAGGGGCAAACTCAAGAACTGTGAAGTGGTAGATGCACCCTGATTAACTGCCCCAGTCTAGCCCGGCTGGGGTTTTTTTGTATCTTGCGACTCAAAATTTCCGGAAAGCAGGGGCAAACTCAAGAACTGTGAAGTGGTAGATGCACCCTGATTAACTGCCCCA
>CAYQUF010000220.1:0-3989 GCA_964420595.1 uncultured bacterium | reverse complement strand
CAGGGGCAAACTCAAGAACTGTGAAGTGGTAGATGCACCCTGATTAACTGCCCCAGTCTAGCCCGGCTGGGGTTTTTTCGTTGGTTTTAGATACCGGGCAACTCAATCGTATTCCTATGGTTCCCAATTGTGGCACCCCCAGCCACCTCGGACTGGGGGAATGCAGTGACGATCGCGTTTAGATCGCCTCGAAGTCGGCCACTTCTAACACCGGACCGATGGCGGCGAAGGTCATGACATCGTCGCGCACCCGTCCTTCTACACGAACGCGCAAACCAGCTTTTTGCAAGCTATCGGGGGCGTTTTTTAACTCGAAGGTTTCGCCCGAATCGGCTTTGAGCGCCCAGCTCCCCGGTCCGAGATCCACGCGCTCGATGGTGCCTTCTACGTTCATGGGGTTGCCTCCGTGGCAGATTTAGCGGCAAACCGCGCCAGGACGACGCACAACAGTGCATTGATCAGTAAGAAAACGCGAGCGATCGCGCCCTCTCCCATCCAAACCAAATTCGGATCCACCAGCGCGCTCACAGTCAAACACGCCGCTACCCCAAGTGTAGACCCGATCGCAAACCACTTCCACTGTCGGTGTCCCAACAATAGCAAGATCGCGATCGCCGGAATTAGGGCACTGGCAAAGAGGGGATTGAGGGCGCTATTGCCTTGCACGGCGGTGCCGAGTTCGGGAATAGAACTGCCCATCACCCGCAGCGGCCATTGGGGTAAGTCGAAGACGTACAAGCCGCGCAGGAAGAATAAGCCGGAACTGCCAGCCACCAGACCGCTACTGAGACTCCAACTCCAGCCGAACGGGAAGTAATTGCGCAGCAGCCACGCCAGCAGGTAGGAGCCGACGACCATGGCAATTTTCGGCACTAAGGCGATCGCGCCGCCGTCAATCCAGAAACGCGGGTTGAGATAGCCGTTGTCCCGCAGCCAGCGGAAGAAGTCGCGGAAGGTAATTTGCCCTTTCAACGCCAACTGCACCGCCGCACCCGCATCCAGGTGACCCGCGCCGAAATGGTTGAGCGGATCCTCTTGCACCGATCGCGCCGATTGTTTCAAAATATTCGCCACGTCGTCGGGATTGTCGATGCCGCTGGCACGAATCAGGGCAGCTACCCCAGCAACGTGAGGCGATGCCATACTCGTGCCTTGAAAAGCGCTAAAAACGCCTTCGCCAGTCTGGGGATTAATCGTGTTTTGCAGGATTCCCCCCGTTTCTCCTGCCTTGGTATTGCCGCCAGGTGCCGCAATATCGACGCCCGCGCCAAAATTCGAGTAAGGGGCTTTCTCGCCTGCGGCATCGACCGCCGCCACGCCGATGACGCGGTTGTAGCGAGCGGGATAGCCTGCGGCGTTTTGATTGGCATTTCCGGCTGCGGCGATAATGGTGACGCCTTTATTGTGAGCGTATTCGATCGCCTCCTTCATCATGTGGCTTTCGCCGCCACCGCCTAGGCTCATGTTAATCACGTCCACATCGCGATCGGCAGCAAATTTAATCGCTTCGGCGATATCGGAGATCGTACCGCTTCCACCCGCACTCAAGACCTTGAGGGGCATTAATTTCGCTTCGTACGCGATTCCCGCCACGCCATAGCCGTTGTTGGTCGATTGCGCGATGGTTCCGGCGACGTGGGTTCCGTGACCGTTATCGTCGCTGGCGTCGGCGCGATCGTTGACAAAATCGTAGCCTTCGACAAACTCAGTCTCTTTCAAGTCAGGAACGCGACTGATTCCGGTGTCGATGACCGCGACCGTGGTTCCGTCGCCCTTGGTGTCGTCCCACGCCGCCTCGATATTAATTTTTTGAAAGTTCCACTGCTTGCTATACAGCGGGTCGTTCGGGGCTTTGAGTGATGGTCTGACTCCCGTAGGCGCGAGCGAATTCTGACTCGGGTCGAATTCCGGTATGGCGTAGATATAATTCGGCTCGATATATTCGGTTGCTTTTGCCAGATCCGATCGCTTCAAGCGGTCGAGCAATTGGCGATCGCCTCGAACGAGGTAAACGTTATCGGTTGAGGAAAACGCGCTGTTGAGGTGAGGATTGAGTTCGTACTGGCTGGCGATCGCGTTGAGTTGGCGATCGATTTGCGCCGCCGGGATATCTTCGCGAAAGTCCAGAACAATTGTCTCGTAAGTTCCTCGGGCAGCCAGTCCTTGAAAGTTAAATAGCGCCCATCCCAATCCCACTAGAAATAAGCACGCAATTAACAACTTTTTCATAAAAGCCTCACAGTAGCATAGAAACGCTCGTCTTTATTTACTGTTACGCGGTCTCGATGGTTTGACTGGGCAGATCGATCCGCCTAGGGGTGTGCCATGGTTCGTGCGTCTCTCCCACGATAACTCAAGCCGCAGGATTCTCCACCCGCTCCCCTCTATCGTTGCGCCTGAAAACCTGCAACAATAGAGGGTTCTAGTGGGAAAATAGAAAGATCGATCGAACGGGTAGCGCCCGAGTTGAAGCAATCAAGGAGGTCGAGATCGATGACAGCTAAGCCTACCGCAGACAAACAAAGCGATCGGGATCGAACGCGCGTGCAAGTCGAAGCGATCGCCATTCAAGTGGAATGGACGGGATTGCTCAAGCGCATGGCGCAGTTTCAACCCGTTCAAATTGGGAGTTCGACAGTTTCCCAAGCCACCATTAACGGCGATGGCGATTCAGACGTGCGCGTGGGCGATACGATTGTCGTGCGTCAGGTAGGCAAGAATAGCTTTGAAGTCGCCGAGGCGATCGAAGATTTACGTCCCGAATCTGCTAAATCCGTTCCGCTCCCGGATCGCTGTCCCGAATGCGGCGAACGCTTGGTACAACTTCCCGACGACCAGACTAAACGCTGCATGAACGAGTCGTGTCCGGCGATGCTGCGGGGGTTGTTGCGCCATTGGGTGCGGGTGGTGCTGAGTTTGGACAATCGCGACGCTCGCTTGGTCGAACGGCTGGTAAAAGAAGACATGGTCGCCTCGATTGACGATCTCTACGAGTTGACCGGGAAGCAAGTGGCGGCGCTCCCGCGCGTGAAAGCGAAAGTGGCTAATAAATTGGTGGCGGCGATCGCAAACTCGAAAGAGCAGTCCTGGGAGCAAATTTTACACGGATTGCGCATTCCCCACGTCGGTCAGAAAACGGCGGAGGTGCTAGCGCAAAATTTCGATACCATCGACGCGATCGCAACGGCGGATGCAGACACGCTCTCGGGAGTGGAAGGGATCGATCCGGCGACGGCGCAATCGATTTACGAGTGGTTCCGGATTCAGTCGAACCAACAAACTATTGAACGGTTGAAGGCGGCGGGTTTGCAGCTTCCCAGCGCAACGGCGGCGCAAGTGAGTCCGAAGGGAGCGGCGTCTGCACCAGATACGAGGGAAACAGAGGCGCAGTTGCAATCGAGCCAACAGGAACAGGCGCAATTGCACTCGGAACTCGAAGCGGTTCGCCGCCAGTTGGAACAGGCGCAACAGCAACGTCAAGACCTGGAATCGCAGTTATCGGTTCGTCTCGATGAGGTGCGCGGCGAATTGCAACAGGTGCAGCAAGGTCGCGATGCAGCGGAATCGGAGTTGCAGCAAAGCCAGCAGGCGGGATCGCAGCTTCAGTCGGAGTTGTCGGAGGTGCGAGGCGATCGCGATCGGGTACAATCCCAGTTAGACAACCTTCACTCGGAGTTGCAACAGGCGCAACAACAAGGAAACGACGCCACGGCGCAACTGGAGCAGATCCAACAGGAGCGATCGCAGTTGCAATCGGAATTACAAGAGATTCAATCGCAATTGCAGCAGCGTCAGGAGGTTGAATCGCAACTGGAGGAAAGTCAGCAAGCTCAATCTCAGTTGCAATCTCAATTGGATGAGACGCGATCGCGCCTGGAGCAAACGGAGGTCGAACGCGCCGAACTTCAATCGCGAGTAGACCAACTGGACGCTGAATTTCAACGGTCGCAGCAACAAGTTGGAGAGGTTGAATCGCAGGTTTCTCAAGT
>CAYQUF010000219.1:0-7157 GCA_964420595.1 uncultured bacterium | reverse complement strand
GGTGCGAATCAGGGGACTGCTAGGCGGTGTCAGATTCTCCAGTAAGGGACGAAACCACGACCGACCGCGCCACTGGCTTGCCCCATCGAGCAGCAACGCCAAAGGAGAAACCGGAGCGGGGTCGCCGCGATACTGCGGCAGCCACTTGCCCACCACCGGAATCCGCTGCCAAAAATAGCGATAGGGTCGTTCCCCCGACGCCACCGGCACCTCTCCCAGCAGTCGCCCCCACAGTTGACTCGCCAACTGCCCCTCATCCTCCGCCAACACGTGCGCCGACAGCCGCACCGTCCGATACAGCAATTGCAACCCCTCCCGATTCGCCCCCGTCGGACTCCCCAGCACCGCGTCAAAATCAGCCAACAGCGTTTGCACGTCCGTCGCCTCCAACTTCCGCTGCAACGCCGGAAAACTCAGCAACAGCGCGCCCAACTCATCCCCCCGACCCGCCCCGAGAAAGTGGTGCGCCGCATTCTCCCAGAAATAACCGTCATCCCGACAATCCTGCCAACCCGTCGCCGGTCGGTACGCCGCCAACAGCATCTCCTGTCGCGCCGCCAAATCCGGAGTTTTCCGCCGCACCACATCCCGCAATAAATCGTGCAGCCTATAGCCATTCCCCTCATCCCGCTGCGCCAGCGACCGCGCCACCAACACCTCCAACACGTCCCGGCAAATGTCCGCAGGCAATCCCGCCTTCCCCCACAGCCGCACCAACACCGCCTCCGGCACCGACACATCTTCGGGAAACAAGGCAAAATCGAGATAGCAACGGCGCTCCCGCTCCGCCAGCGCCGCGTAACTCACCTCCAGCGCCTTCAGCAAATCGGGATAGTCATAGTCCGGGAAATCTCGGGCAATCTGGTCCAGGTCTGCCCGTTGCAACTTAACGACCACATCCTGCCAGCGTTGGGGATTGCCCCCCACCATCGCCCCCGCCAATGCCAGCGCCAAGGGCAAATAGCCGCACTCGCGCGCCACCGTTGTCGCCTCGGGAGGCAACGTTTCCGGATGCTGTCCCGCCCAAAGCGCCAACAGCGCCAACGCCTGCTTCTCCGGCAGCAATTCCACCTGATAGGAATCGGCACCCAGCGCCCGCACCAAGCCGCCATCGCGACTGGTCACCAGCAATTGTCCCCGCTCGCCCAACACGTCAAACGCCCGCAGGTGGTCGATATCCCAGACATCATCCAACACCAGCAAGCAAGCCTTCTCCCCCAACAGCCGCTGTAAATAAACCCGACCCTCCTGCAAGTCCGTCAGCGGTGGCTTGCTTCCCTCCACGCTCAAACTAATATCCGCCTGTCGTGCCAACAGCGACGGCTGACTGCCCAGGGTTATCCAAATCACCCCATCGCGAAACCGACGGCGCACCTCCGGGTCGAGCGCCACTCCCTTCGCCAACACCGACTTGCCAATTCCCCCCATCCCCTGCACCCCAACCCGGCGGCTTTGTCCGGTCATCACCAGGCGGCGGTTGTCGCTTTGCAGCAGTTTGGCTTTAATCGCCGCCAGTGCTTCGGGACGGGGGAGATAGTTCGCCGGAGTGCTAATCTTATCGCCGTACAGCTTGCCCTCAGCGGGAACGGGTTCCGGCGTCGCGCTCCCGCCATCAGCGCCTTCGAGCCATTGCTGCAACAGTTGCCAAATCTGATGCTGTCGCCATTCCTGACGTTGATTCCCTTGTTCGAGAACCTGCCTCAACTGCTCCTGGTTGCTCAAAATCTGCGTCGTATCCGCCTTAATCGCATCTAGGTATCCCAGACTCTCGCGCAACAGGTCTAACACCATGCCGCGAAACGCCTTTTCCCCCTCGCTCTCATCGTGTTTGAGCACCTGCCGCAAATTTTTAGCAAAATCTCGATGCAAGCAACGAGCAATCGCATCGATTGCATCGCCATATTCCTCTACCTCCGCCGGAAGTCGTCTCGCGTCGCGATGCTTGGCAAACAATATCTCCACTACTTGCCTCCAAGCGGACAAATCGAGAACTTGCAGACGGTCGAACTCTCCCGCATTGGCAGCAAAAGCGTAGCGGATATTTTCCTCTCCAATTGCGCTATAATCGCCGGGTGGGTCGGGATTGCGTTCGATTTGCGTCCAATAGCCCTCGGTGCAATCCGCCAGTCCGTACAGAATGCGTCGCAATTCCGGACACTCATCGCCCTTGGCAACCGTGCGAATCCCTTCAGCAATCGCCCGTCCCGCCGCCTTTGCCAAATCCTCATTAATCAGAATATCCCGACTGTCCCGCAGCCGCTGCGCCAAATCGCCGAGATTATTGGCACTCAAGCCGATAAAAACATTACTGACAAAACTCTGCAACGCCGACGGCACCATCGTGGCAGGTAGCGCCCCCGTTGCCAGCGCTCCCAAAGACACAAACGCCGTCACGCCCAATAACAGTTTATGAGTTTTAACGAGGTCGGCAAATTTCATCTGTGTCCTCCTCAACCCGCGCCACCCAGCGATGCCAACCGTAGAATATTCACCAGTCTAGCAAACCCCCCGTTCGCAATCCCCGTTCGTAGTAAACGCTTTAGCGTTTACCCTTCAATGTTTTCGCTCCGTCAATCTGTCCATCCCGCAAAGGCCTTGACAGCGAGGTGGGGCGTGACGGCGTTGTCACCCTATGGCAACGGGATCTCTAGCAACCTGTGCCGCGTCAGGGCGGTTCGCGAACCGCCCCTACCCAATTCTGTGGTGCAATTTTGCTGGGCAATTCGTCCAACTCGTGCTATAATATAGCCATAAAAATCGAAAATTCGAACGAGCCAGGGGTTTCGCCCATTTTATTTTTTACGCGGCGCTAAACCAAACATCTAGCCTGCTCGTTCGTAGTAAACGCTTTAGCGTTTAGAAAAAAGGGCGAGTCCCCCGCCCCAATCATTCAAAACAGAATTAAGTCAATATCGCCAACTTACGCGCCCACCGACTCCTTCGCCGCATACATCACTTCTAGGGTAATTTCGCCAATATTGCGATCGCGCGCGAACTTCTCCGTATTGCGCTTCACCTTACCGCGCACGAACCCCGGCACCTTATTCAACTCAGCTTGCGCGTCCTTCGCCCACGCCAAATCCGAATCCGCCGATAGCGTCCGTTGAATCGCCTCCTTGGTATCGTGACCGCCAAAGATTTCGAGCAAGTGATCTTCCATCCCCAAGGTAAAGGAATTGTAGATCAAATCGACAATTTGATTCGCCCCTTCATACCCGACAAACGGCTTGTAACCCACCGGGAAATTCTGAATGTGAATCGGAGCCGCAATCACCCCGCAGGGAATATTCAACCGCTTGCTGACGTGCCGCTCCATCTGGGTGCCAAACACCGCCGACGGTTCGATTCGGGCAATGGCATCGCCAATTTCCCCATTATCGTCGCTAATCAAAACTTCATCGCAGAAATCTTGAACCTGCTCCTTAAACCATTCGGCGTCATACTTGCAATAGGTTCCCGCCATGACGACGTGAATCCCCATCTCCCGTGCCAAAATCTTAGTAATCGCCGCCGCGTGGGTATTGTCGCCAAACACCACCGCTTTCTTACCCGTCAAATTCTGACAGTCAATCGAGCGAGAGAACCACGCCGCCTGAGACACGAACCGAGTTTGATTGTCGATATACGGCTCGTAATCGACCTCAGCGCCTTGTTGGTTGAGTACCTGCTGCATCTTGCGCAGACAACGCGCCGTTTCCACAATTCCCATCGGCGCAATATCGACATAAGGCATATCGAATTCCCGTTCGAGGTACTGCGCCGCCAGTCCGCCGATTTCGCGATAGGGAACCAAATTAAACCAGGCGCGAGGCAAATTTTTCAACTCATGCACGGACGCGCCTTCGGGAATAATTTGATTGATTTCAATCCCCAAATCCGCCAGCAACCGCTTCAATTCGGTGCAATCGTGGTTATTGTGAAAACCGAGGGTAGTCATGCCAATAATATTGACCGACGGCTTCTCGGTTTTACCCTCTGGCAGTTCGTTATACTTGCGGGCTTTATTGATATAAAACTGCACGATTTGATTGAGGGTTTTATCCGCCGCTTGCAGTTCGTTGACCCGGTAGTGGTTCACGTCGGCGAGCATGACATCGCCTTTTGAGTCGAGTTGGGCGCGTTCGACAAAATTATTTAAATCTTCTTGCAGGATGCTGGAGGTGCAAGTGGGCGTCAGCACGATCAAGTCTGGGGTGACTTCGCGATCCTTGCGCGTGATATTATCGACCACTTTTTCTTGCGATCCCCGCGCCAGTACCTTGCGGTCTACGATACTCGCCGTGACGGGGGTGTAGTCGCGTTCCCGTTCGAGCATGGAGCGCATGACGTTGAAATAGTCGTCGCCGAGGGGCGCGTGCATGATCGCGTGAACGTTCTTAAAGGAACTGGCAATGCGCAATGTGCCGATATGCGCCGGTCCTGCATACATCCAGTATGCCAATTTCATACAACGAATCTCCCAAATATACGAATCTAAAACTGCCCGGTGAATCTAAGTCGGGCTGGTATTGCGTGCGTCGTTCCTGCATTTTCGCATTAGATGGAAGTTTGGAAACCGGGGGCTTAACAGTTTGAAAGTTTGGGTGGAAAATGCTGAAGGGGGCGCGGGGGTTGGATTTGAGGGAGAATTTCAGGGGGCGATCGCTTTTTGGTCGAAACGATTCTTAATTTTCTGGGATATTGCTTAACAATTGCATAAATCGATAAGTTTTTATACTTAATGACCTGTGGGCGGTGAGGGAACGGGTAGAGTGTATCTCGGCGATTTAGAAGTGGTTAATATTTGTCCTGTTGTTTTGTGGTTGGTTCGATTGAATTGGGTTTAAATAATACAATATCTTGCATGGCATTTGCTCCGAATCGAATGCGTTAAATCAGAGTAACCGGACGATGTCATCACCAACTGTTCGACATTATCGCGATTCGCCAGTGCTGACGGATGGGAAGCGATACGTCCCTACAGGACATGCCGTTGGTCGCATGTTCGGTTCAATTCATCCCCACTAGCTAGATAGCGAGCCAGACCCTCGCATCCCCGCAATCCTATAGATAGAATTATGTCAAGCGAACGAAATTCCTCGCCCTCGCTTGCAGTACCAATTGAACGCTCATGCCAGACGCCAACCCCATCCCCCTGTACCTCCTCAGTCCCCAACAAGTTCGAGAGCAAAGCGGTGCCACCGCCACGTGGATCGAAGTTTCCAAATTCACCGGCGAAACCGGAACCCACTGTCTCGTCCCCAACGCAGACGGCGGTTTAGCCAAAGTGCTCGTGGGAACCTCCGACAGCATCGACACCTGGCCCCTGGGAAACCTACCCCAAGTGCTTCCCCCCGGTCGCTACGTCCTCGGGGACACCTTCTCCGACACCGACGCCACCAAACTCAGCCTGGGATGGCAACTGGGTCAATATAAATTCACCACCTACAAGCAAAACTCCAAAAACAACGGGGCCGAATTCATTTTCCCCGATAATGGCGATCGCGCCTATGTCGAAGCCGCCACAGAAGCCACCTTTTTAGTGCGGAATCTGATTAACACCCCCGCCAACGACATGGGACCGGATAGCCTCGAAGCCAGCGCCCGCACCCTCGCCGAAACTTACAATGCCAACATCGAGGTGATTGTCGGCGAAACCCTGCTCGAACGGCAATATCCCATGGTCTATAACGTCGGGAAAGCCAACGCGCGACCCCCGCGACTGCTCGACCTGCGTTGGGGCGACGAAACTGCGCCAAAGGTCACCCTGGTCGGGAAAGGCGTGTGTTTCGACACGGGAGGACTCGACCTCAAATCCGCCTCTGGCATGAAACTGATGAAAAAAGACATGGGCGGTGCGGCGCAAATGCTGGGGTTGGCGACGATGATTATGAAAATGCAGCTCCCGGTGCGCCTGCGGGTGTTGGTTCCGGCGGTGGAAAATAGCGTGGCGAACAATGCCATGCGTCCGTCAGACGTGTTGCCGACTCGTAAAGGCATTACTGTGGAAGTGGGCAATACCGACGCCGAAGGTCGCCTAATTCTCTCCGATGCCTTGTGGGAAGCCAGCAGCGAAGACCCGCAGTTAATCGTCGATTGTGCCACGCTCACGGGAGCGGCGCGAGTGGCGTTGGGTTCGGAGTTACCCGCCCTATTCTGCAACCGCGTCGAAACCGCAACAGCGGCGGAACAAGCCGGACAAGCCACGGACGATCCGGTGTGGCACATGCCGCTCCACGAACCCTATCGCGCCATGTTGGAGAGCAAAATTGCCGACATTTGCAATATTTCGAGCGGTTCTTACGGCGGTGCGATTACGGCAGCGTTATTCTTGCGGGAGTTTGTGAAGCCGGAGATTCCCTGGATTCACGTCGATTTTATGGGATGGAATCTGCGGGGGTTACCCGGTCGTCCGGAAGGGGGCGAGGCGATGGGGATGCGGGCGTTGTTCGAGACGATTCGCACGCAGGTCGCTCGTTCGTAATGGTCGTGTCGGGGTTGGGTTTCTAATACCCTTCCCCGTTCGTAGTCAACGCTTTAGCGTTGTTTTCGTCATTGGTGAGATAGAAGGGTAGCTAAGATTAGATCGATGCGTCGGAAGATTGGCGATGACCGTAGCAACCCAGAAACGATATACGCCTGCGGAGTACCTGCAACGGGAGGAGCAAGCGGAGGTTAAACACGAACTGATTGAGGGAGAGATTATTCCCGTGGCGGGGGCAACTGCAAATCATAATATTTTGACGGGAAAATTTCACGCGCGATTGTTGTTGGCGCTCGAAGATTCAGATTATACGGTCTTTATGAGCGATATGCGGTTGTGGTTGTCCCAACATGAGAGCTACACTTATCCTGATGTAATGGTGGTGGCTGGGGAACCTCAGTTTACGAGTGCAACACAAACGGCGATCGTCAATCCCTGTTTAATTGTGGAAGTTTTATCGAGTTCGACGGAAGGGTATGACAAGAGCGCAAAGTTTCGGCTGTATCGATCGCTCCCTGATTTTACCGAATATATTTTAGTCGATCCGATCGCTTATCGCGTGGAACAGTTTACGAAGGTGGATCGCCAAAAATGGTTGCTGACGGAATGGACGGGTGAGGAGGCGACCTTACCTTTAGAATCAGTTCCCGTTGAGATTGCGTTGCGGGATTTGTATAAGCGCGTGGTTTTTGAA
>CAYQUF010000218.1:0-7200 GCA_964420595.1 uncultured bacterium | reverse complement strand
CGCATACCCAGTCAAGTTTCGGTGAAGTGGGTCGCTACCCGCTTTTTTTGTTGGAGTTTAGTTGCATGACCCATCCTCTTATCCCATCAATTCTCGACTTAGCGGTTCCCCTCGCCCGGGAGTTGGGGTTGGAAGTGGTCGATGCCACCTTTTATACCAACCAACATCCGCCCGTGGTGCGAATCGACATTCGCAATCTCGAACGAGATACCGGATTAGACGATTGCGAGCAGATGAGTCGAACCTTGGAAACAGCCCTTGACAATGCCGATCTGATTCCCGGAACTTACATCCTCGAAGTCTCGAGTCCCGGTACCTCTCGCGAGTTGACCACCGATCGCGAATTTATTGCCTTTAAAGGCTTCGCCGCGATCGTCAGCACCCGAGAACCCTACGAAGGCTCGCAAGAGTGGAACGGACAACTGGTGCGGCGAGATAAAGACGCCGTCTACCTCAACCGCAAAGGACGTTTGTTTGGCATTCCCCGCGACCTCGTCACCCGCGTCATCCTGGACGAACGCCGAGATTAACCCCCAGGACAACCGGATCGGTGCGTTGGAAAAAGAAGTCTGGTTCGTCCGATCCCCGATTCCGCGATCGCCCCATCCGATCGCCTTGACCGTTCACACCTGAAATACCCGGAGGCAAGCTCGATGTCAATGGTTCATCTTCCCGGCCTGAGCGATATGATTAACGGCATCTCTGCCGAGCGCAACTTACCCAAACACGCCGTGCAAGCCGCACTGCGAGAGGCGCTGTTGAAAGGATACGAGCGCTTTCGTCGCACCCAGAGCCTCGACAGCCAGCATTTTGACGAAGGTTACTTCGATAATTTCGATGTCGAACTCGATGTCGATGAAGAAGGATTTCGCGTCCTCTCGACCAAAACCATTGTCGATGAAGTTACCAACACCGATCGCGAAATTGCCCTCAAAGAAGTCCAAGAGGTCGCTGACGAAGCGCAACTGGGCGATACGGTCATTTTAGACGTCACCCCCGACCAGCGCGATTTCGGTCGCATGGCAGCAATTCAGACCAAGCAAGTGCTGGCGCAGAAGTTACGCGACCAGCAGCGCAAGCTGATTCAAGAAGAATTCCAAGATTTAGAAGGAACCGTATTGCAAGCCAGAGTGCTGCGATTCGAGCGTCAATCGGCGATCGTTGCCGTCAGCAGCGGATTCGGTCAACCCGAAGTCGAAGCCGAATTGCCCCGGCGCGAACAACTCCCAAACGATAACTATCGCGCCAATGCCACGTTTCGGGTTTACCTGAAAAAAGTGTGCGAGGGCCCCCATCGCGGTCCCCAGCTCATCGTCTCTCGCGCCGATGCAGGACTCGTGGTGTATCTATTTGCCAACGAGGTCCCCGAAATCGAGGACGAAGTGGTTCGCATCGTCGCCGTCGCCCGCGAAGCCAATCCTCCCTCCCGATACGTCGGACCGCGCACCAAAATCGCCGTCGATACCCTCGAGCGCGATGTCGATCCCGTCGGTGCCTGTATTGGGGCGAGAGGGTCGCGCATTCAAGTGGTGGTCAATGAACTGCGCGGCGAAAAAATCGACGTGATTCGCTGGTCCCCCGACCCGGCGACTTACATTGCCAACGCCCTGAGTCCAGCTCGCGTCGATGAAGTACGCCTGGTCGATCCCGAAGCGCGTCAAGCACACGTCCTCGTCCCGGAAAACCAACTCAGTTTGGCGATCGGCAAAGAAGGACAAAACGTTCGGCTCGCCGCTCGCCTGACCGGTTGGAAAATCGATATTAAGGATACGGCAAAATACGACTACGCCGCCTACGCCCCGGCTGGGGACGAGATCGAGGCGGAAGCAGAAGAGGCGCAAGCCGATGCCGAACTCGACACGGTCGAACCCGCTGAGGAAACCGTGGCGGAAACCGATGATGCCAGCAAATCCGTCGATTCCGAAGCAGAACCCGAGGAAGTCGAGGAGAGCGACTCAGAACCAGAACCCGAGTCCGATTTAGAACTGACCTTAGTGGAGGAAACGCCAACGCGAAGCGAATGAGACCCAACCAGCGACGATGTATTAGCTGCCGAAGAGTCGCCCCCAAGCACGAATTCTGGCGAGTGGTGCGGGTGCATCCCACCCACGAGATTCAGCTCGACCGAGGTATGGGACGTTCTGCCTACCTGTGTCCGCGCGCCGATTGTCTCAAAATGGCTCGCAAAAAAAATCGCCTGGGGCGAGTGCTCAAAGCACCGGTTTCTCAAGAGATTTACCAAATTCTCCAGCAACGGTTGTCGCCGGAAAATGCGAGCGATCGCCCCGACGAACTGCCAACTGCCTTAAAATCTCCAGAGCGTGACTGCTAAAATAACGGGTGAAAGCGTCCGCCGCGATCGAGCAATTCATACTTGTTAACAAGGCAAAATTGCTTGTAGCAGCCTGGGAGCGGTTCACAATCCGTGCTGGGAATACCGACGGCAGACTACATGGGCGATTTAGAGGTCGATCCTCGTCGTCTGATGTAGGGGTGGCTCGCAAACCACCCGTACTTAGAAATACGCCGATCCCCATACAAGTTATTTTTCTTCTAGGATGGGCAGCCTGAATTGATTGAGTTTATCCCCAGCAAACGCGACCCGCAGTTGACCCAGCCAATCGTCGTGTGGTTGTCGTCAAGACAGGAGGTCACTCCTATGCACTAGTTAGTTAAGAAGAGGTTAGAGTGGATGAACAACGGCAAAGTGAGAATTTACGAACTATCGCGCGAATTAAATTTGGACAACAAAGACATCTTGGCAGTTTGCGATCGACTTAACATTGCAGTCAAGAGTCATAGCAGTACAATTACAGAATCGGATGCCGAACGCATTCGAAACGCTGCTGAGGATTATGTTGAAAGCCACTCCAGTCCTCGCAAGCCAACTCCAGTCAAACCGAAATCTGCTGCCACCGAAGGCGGCGATCGTTCGGGCAATCGCAAAAAGCAACAAATTCTTCAAATCAAACACAAACCCCGATCCCCCGATCGCCCCTCGTCTCCAGCAGAGGGCACGGCGAAGCCCCCCAAACCCGTTACTCCGTCTCCTCAAGCGCCTGTGAATCAGCCAGCTCAATCATCAGAATCGGTTCCCACGCTGAATCGTCCAGCGCGACCTGGTGCGGACGAGCCAACCGAAGTTGAGGATCGCGAGATCGAATCGGAGCCGTCCGGTCGAGAAGAGGTTGACCAATCCCAGCGTCAACCGGAAGCCGAAGCCCCTTCTGCCCCCGAACCAGAGGCAGAATCGCAGCCTTCCCAACCGTCCGACGAGACGGAAGATTCGCCACCCCAGTTACTCGAAAAACCAGTCCTCAAACGGCCCAAGGCGGCTTCTCAATCGTCGCCAGCGGACGAGGAACGCTCGGATCGAGCCCCCGTGGCGAAAAAACCCCGTCCTGAAGTTAAAGAACCCAGCAGGAAGAAAGGGACAGAGACGGATTCCGATTCCTCGGTTCCGCAACTGCAAAAACCTCAATTGGTTCGTCCGAAAAACAAATCGGAAGAACCCGAGCCTCAAGAGTCTGAGGATCGAACGGATCGAACCACCGGTTCGGACGAGGATACGGACGATCTGAAGCTGAAGCGACCGAAACCCCCGCGCTCTACCAAGCGCCAGAAAAAGTACCACACCCCAGAAGAGGAGGAGGTACAGGAGTTTCCCGAAGGAAAGGCAAAATCGCCCCCGAAAAACAAGCGACGCTATAAGCCGATTCAAGACGATGACGAAGACGAACAGCTCGATTCGGAATTGTCTTCCAACAAAGAATCAGGGGCTCCGGTTCAGGTCAATCTTTCGGTGGCTCGTCCGCCGAAGCCTCAATCGGAAGATTCGAAATCCGGTAAGTCGCAGCCGAGCGCGCCATCGAAGCAGCGCAAACCAGCTCCCTCGCGCGATGATGGCAGCAAGAGTAAATCGGCTCGACGCGAGCGCCGCACTCAACCCGAAAAGAACCAACGTCCGGAGAAATTGGTGTTGACGGGGAGCATGACCGTACGCGAGCTGGCCAGCGAACTGGCTGTAGCGGAAACAGAAATCATCAAAGAGCTGTTTTCTCGCGGGATTGCCGTCAACGTCACTCAGACCCTCGACGTGCCGACTGCCGAATTAGTCGCCGAGGAGTTAGGCGTTGAGGTCGAAACCCGACAAGCCGAATCCGAAGCCCGTAAAGTGACGGAGATGCTGGACGCGAACGATCTCGAAAACTTACAGAATCGTCCGCCCGTCGTCACGATTATGGGGCACGTGGATCACGGTAAAACCACGCTGCTCGACTCGATTCGCAAAACCAAGGTCGCCCAAGGAGAAGCTGGTGGTATTACCCAGCACATCGGCGCGTATCACGTCGATGTCGAACACGAGGGAGAAATGCAGCAGATCGTGTTCCTGGATACGCCCGGTCACGAAGCTTTTACAGCTATGCGGGCGCGCGGAACGCGGGTGACCGACATCGCGATCTTGGTGGTCGCAGCCGATGATGGCGTACAGCCTCAAACCATCGAAGCTATCTCTCATGCCAAAGCGGCTGAAGTGCCTTTAGTGATCGCCATTAATAAGGTCGATAAAGAAGGCGCGCAACCCGACCGCATCAAGCAAGAGTTGATGGAACACGGTCTGGTTCCCGAAGAGTGGGGGGGCGAAACCATTATGGTGCCCGTTAGCGCTATTAATGGCGAAAATTTAGAAACTCTACTCGAAATGATCCTCTTGGTCGCCGAACTCGAAGAGCTATCAGCCAATCCGAATCGCTTGGCGAAGGGAACGGTGGTTGAAGCCAATCTGGATAAAACCAGGGGACCGGTGGCCACCTTGTTGGTGCAAAACGGAACGTTACACGTCGGCGACGTTCTCGTAGCCGGATCGGCATTCGGTAAGGTTCGGGCGATGATCGACGATCGCGGCGAGCGAGTCGAAGCTGCCCTTCCTTCTTTTGCCGTAGAAATTCTGGGCTTGCAAGATGTTCCCGCCGCCGGGGACGAGTTCGCGGTCTTCCCAGACGAAAAAGAAGCTCGAGCCATTGCCGACCGCCGCAACGAACAGCAGCGACAGTCTCGCCTGCAACAAGCGATGTCCTCTCGACGGGTCACGCTTGGCAGTCTCTCGGCGAAGGTTCAAGAGGGCGAACTCAAAGAACTCAATCTCATTTTGAAGGCTGACGTACAGGGCTCGGTGGAAGCCATTTTGGGCGCTCTGCGACAGTTACCGCAAGATGAGGTGCAAGTGCGCGTTCTGCTCGCCGCACCGGGAGAGGTCACGGAAACCGACATCGACCTCGCTGCGGCTAGCGATGCGGTCATCATTGGATTCAGCACGACGCTGGCAAGTGGGGCGCGACAAGCTGCCGATCGCGCTGGCGTCGATATCCGAGAGTACAACGTCATTTACAAGCTCTTGGATGACATCCAAGCCGCCATGGAAGGTCTGCTCGAACCAGAATTGGTCGAACAATCTCTGGGACAAGCCGAGGTGCGAGCGGTCTTCACCATCGGACGCGGTACGGTTGCTGGGTGCTACGTCCAATCGGGTCAGTTGGCTCGTAACTGTCAGATGCGCGTTCGCCGCGACGATCGCGTCATCCATGAAGGCACGTTAGAGTCGCTCAAGCGCGTTAAAGATGACGTGAAAGAGGTGAATGCTGGCTACGAATGCGGTGTTGGCAGTCGCGACTTTAATGACTGGAACGAAGGCGATATTATAGAGGCTTACCGCATGGTGACGAAACGTCGAACCCTTGCCGGTCGCTAAGTCGCACGAGACGACCAACGGTCTGGGGTTTAGGTCATCTGGCTTTCTCTGCTGACCTAGCCCCGATACTCCGTTGTCGGTTATATCTAAGACGGCTAGCTACGGGCTAGTCGTTTTTTTAGTTCCCTTGGCGGGAAGCCCCCCGCTGTA
This sequence comes from uncultured bacterium, assembly GCA_964420595.1. Taxonomy (GTDB): domain Bacteria; phylum Cyanobacteriota; class Cyanobacteriia; order Cyanobacteriales; family Geitlerinemataceae; genus CAYQUF01. The sequence goes on along the minus strand of CAYQUF010000218.1, from coordinate 1,301 downwards.
CCGAAGGTCAGCGTCGGGGAGTTCGCCAACTGTCTCCCATGAAGGGCGATTGACAACCAGTTCCGTTCGTCGAGTCTTAATTCTTAATGATGGAGGTACGGCTTGTTCGGGAAATGCCCCCAAGTGGGATCCCAAAAACAGTCGTAAATTTTTTGATGAAATCTTTTTGGTCCGAACCCTTTCTCTGGATTCACCTGGCTGGTGCAGCCATGCTCCCCATTTTGTTCGAGATCTGCCTGTTGGGACTAGCCACGGGAGAACCCTACTGGTCGGCGTGGTTAGAACTACTCGCGATCGCCGCCATTGGAATCCTTCCGATCTTATGGATGCAATGGACGCGCCCCTTTGACATTTTTAGTTTGCTATTCGTTACCCTGGATCCCGAACAACTTACCCTCGAACAACGACGCCTTCTCAGTCAATTTAAGTCGAATCGCAATCGAATTTTGACCTCGATCGGTGTAGGACTTTCGCTGATATTTCTCTGGTTCGCCTATCGTTGGGCTCCAGTCGCTGCAACCGTTACCCCGTTTCCAGCCGAATGGCGATTCGTCGGACTCGGCGTAGCCACCTTAGCATTTCTAGCCAGCAATTTGTTCTTACAAGTTCCGCTCAGCGTCATCGGTATCTTATTAACGGACGAATTGAGTCTGGCCGATATCGAACCTTATCCCGTGGAGCGAATTCGGCAAGATTTTACGCTAGTAGGTTTTCGAGTCGAGCAAATTTTACCCTCGATGCTTCGAGAGCGGTAATTTACGTCACTCTCTTTCTGAGAAGCACGTGACAAAAGATTAATAAGGTTGAAAAAGAATTGAGCGAGCCGACAGGGGTGTATCAAAAATCACCCCTACCTACCGTTGTGACGAGTTACAGTAGAAGAAAGGCGATCGAGACTCTGTTTTACAAGCTACACTCGATAGAAGGATTATAAATTTTTGTTGAGAAACTGGGAGGTATCTATGGCTAACTCCAAGCCAGCCGGTGCAACGGCAACCCGCGACGAACGTGCCTGCGTTTGGGACGATCTCAAGCAGGCGATCGCTTCAAGTTCTGGATTTAAACGTTGGCAACTCGAACGAGGTGTTAATGGAGAATCGAGCCTTGACGGTCGCGTTTGCCACTATCTACGCGAAACCCTAGAGACATTAGCGTACTAGGGAAATTCATTTTCACTTAACATCTAACCTGAGTTTGAGATCTGCCACGAACTCAGGTTAAAAAAGCTATCAATAAACTAAACTTCGCCCCCTTCTGAGAGAGAAGGAGGCGAGAGGGAGGAATGAAGAAGGTCTGGCACC
>CAYQUF010000217.1:0-7220 GCA_964420595.1 uncultured bacterium | reverse complement strand
ACGAGTTAATTGCAGAGTCCAAAAAAATCCGGACAAGCGATCGCCTCTCCGGAACTCGTGATTGAAATAATTTCGGCTTTTAACCTGTAATACAGGAGTGATAAAAAAACTGAAATGATTCACATCAGATTCAGTCCGATTAAGCGTGACACTCACATCCAGGGTGACCGCATCCCGAACCGTTGGGGTGACCGTTAGCGCAAGCCTCCGAGCAGTAGTATTTCCCGTCTTTCTGCACGGCTTTATCGGTAGAGACAACGCACAGGCAGGATTCGCAGGCGCATTTCATTTCGGTGACGGTTAGCATGATGCACTCTCCAACTCTTACGAATACATCATAACACCTGAACATCAATTCAGATATTAAATTAACAATTTCTTAACCTCGACGGTTAGACCAGGGGTTGTCTCACCTCTAATAGTAGCGATCGCTACAGTTGGGCGAAATTAAGAGCGATTAAATGTCTTCATCCCCTAACCCCTAATGAATTTGAGTGGGGAAATACTATCTCAGCGAGTGCAACTACCAGCTCAAGGAATCAGCTATCGTGCCGCAATTATTTAACGATTCGATCGCCGTTTCGTCTTTTGCCCAGTTAGAGCCGATTACCTTTACTCTGACTGAGGCGACAGTCAACGATATCAATCGCGCGATCGATTCGGGAGGATTGACCTCCGAGCAATTAGTCCAACTGTACTTAAACCGCATTGACACCTACGAGGAACAAGGACCGGGCATTAACGCAATTGTTAATGTGAATCCCAACGCCCTCGAACAAGCACGGGAAGCCGATCGCCTGCGCGAATCCGGGACGCTGCTGCCTCCCTTGCACGGTTTGCCGATCTTATTAAAAGACAACTTCGATACCTTCGAGCGGATGTTGCCCACCACCGGCGGTTCCGACGTTCTCGCCGAATCGATTCCCCCCGACGATGCCTTTACCGTCCGAGAATTTCGCGACGCCGGTGCCATTATTCTCGCCAAAACTAATATGAGCGAGTTTGCCCTTTCCTCGGGACGGTTGGGATATAGTTCCCGTGGCGGACTTACCCTCAACCCGTACAATCTCATGCGGGATGCCTCGGGGTCGAGTAGCGGTTCGGGAGCGGCGATCGCGGCAAATTTTGGCGTCCTCGCCACCGGGACGGATACGGCGGGGTCGATTCGCGGTCCCTCCTCGTTTGCGGGATTGGTCGGCATTAAACCCACCCTCGGACTCACCAGTCGCGATGGCATTATTCCCCTCGCGCTTTCGGTGGATGTGGGCGGTCCGATGGCACGAACGGTGACCGATGCAGCAATTGGATTGGGGGTAATGGCGGGGGTCGATCCCAGCGATCCGGCAACCCTACAAAGTCAGGGTCAAATTGTTGAAGACTATACTCAATTTCTCGATATCGATGCCTTGCAAGGGGCGAGAATTGGGGTAGCTCGGGACTATTTTGGCGGCAATGCCGAGGTCGATGCCATTGTCGAAAACGCGATCGCGGCGATGGAAGCTGCCGGAGCCACAACGGTCGATTTCAACTATCCCGAATTCGTGGTGGAGGCGTCCAATTACGGCACGATTCTCGATGGAATTGTCCAAGGCGAATTTTTACCTCAAATTGAAGCGTATGTGTCTACCCTTGCCGAAGGGTATCCCGAAACGCTCCCCGAATTGATCGAAGCCAGTCGCGATCCGCAGTTGGTCGATTCCGAAACGCCGGTGAATCCAAATCGGATTGCCGTGTACGAAGATGCCCTCGAACGCGGCGGGTTGTCGAATGAAGCGTATCAAGCAGCGATCGCCCAATTGCCAGAGCTACGCAGTCAAATTTCGCAAACCATCGAGTCCAACAACCTCGACGCGATCGTCTATCCCACCATCGCCTGTCCGCCAACTCCCATCACCAACGCCGACGGCGAGGCGATCGACGATCCGACCTTTGCGTGCAATAGCGATAATATCGGCGGCGATCCCTACCGAGCCGGGTATTTGGCGAATTTGACGGGATGGCCCGACATTACCGTTCCCGCCGGGTTTACAGAGGCTGGATTGCCGGTTGGCGTGTCGTTTTTCGGTCCGGCATTTAGCGAAGGCGAACTGTTGGGATTGGCATATTCGTTCGAGCAAACTACCCAAGCTCGGCAATCGCCAACCAATACGCCGCCGCTACCGGGAGAAACGATTCAGTACCGACGGGATATTACCGCCGCCAACCGGGTGACTCGCGCGATCGCCGGATCGACAACCGACGATGTTCTCGAAGGAACGGCGGCTCCAGAAACGATTTTAGCCAGCGACGGCAACGATCGCGCCACCGGATCGGACGGCGACGACAATCTCGCCGGTGGAAATGGAAGCGATCGCCTCTACGGTAACCATGGCTTTGATTTCATCGTGGGGAATACCGGCAGCGATATGCTGTATGGCGGTCAGGACGACGATATTCTCTACGGCGGTCAAGACAGCGATATGCTCTGGGGAGATGCGGGAGACGACATTCTCAGCGGCGATCGCGGCGACGATACCCTGATTGGCGGTGCGGGACGCGATACGTTTGTCTTGAGCGACGCTACGGGTCGCGACACGTTTGAAGATTTCACCGACGGAGAAGACGTGTTGGGATTTGCCGAGGCGTTTCCCATCGCTCAGTTGAGTGCCGATCGCAGCGGAGGCGATACGGTGCTGAGTCTGGGCGATCGCGTTTTGGCGACGTTGGTGAATATCGATCCAGGCGTCCTGTCGATGGAAGATTTCGTGCGAGTGTGAGCCAGGGGGCGATCGTTTCCCAATCTCACTGGCGCGATCGCCCTGCTAGCTTTAATTTAATTCGTTGCCCTAGCCACTCGTCACGCGACCTTCTGTGCGACCGAACTGCAAGAAATGGTCGAATCCACTGCGGAAAACGCCTGCATTGACCGCATTGGCGATATCGGGATAGCGATCCAGATACGCCTGCTCGTTAAACCGTTCGCTGGGACTGCGACCTTCGGTTTCGCCGTAGCGGACGTAATGGTCGAAGCCGCTGGCAAAGGCACCCGCTTCAACCGCAGATGCGACATCGCGATTGTTGGCGAGGTAGAACTGTTCGTCGTAGTATTTGTTGGGATTTCGCCCTTCTTGCTGTCCGTGTTCGATGTAATGTTCGTAACCGCTGTCAAACCGACCGGATTGCAAAGATGGGAGCTGTAAAACGGCATCCTCTACATCGGGATTGGTATAGAGATAGTAACTTTCATTAAACCGCTCGGTGCGGTTAGAGCGTCCTTCGTAAAAGCCATATTGAACGAAGTGGTCGAATCCACTCTTGAAGTAACCCGATTCCACCGCAGACGCTACATCGGGATTGAACGCTAGATACCGTTGTTCGTCGAACATTTGGCTGGGATTGCGCCCCTCAAACTGACCGTATTGCAGATAGTGGTCGCGTGCATTCGGGAGAAATCCTTGTCGGATTGCGTTGGCAACGTCGGAATTATTGTTGAGATAGTAGATGCGATCGAAAAAGATGTCATCTGGCTCGATTGGTTGTCTCGAAATATAATCGATGAAATTCTCAAATTCTGGAATGAGAGACACTTCTCGCGCACTCAAATCTGGATCGGATGTATCGACTCCTAGAACTTTTCCGGGCGTTTGAGCAATAATTTTATTACCGTAGCCGGGTTTAGTTGATTTAATTTCTTCACCGTTTACCTCAAATTGCACGATTTCGTCGTTAATGGCAACATAGGCGCTGCCTTGACTATCTACAGTGATATCTGAAACGCGATCGCTAACGCCATCTTCGCCATAGTTTTGGGAGTAAACGACACTCGTACCATCTGGCGACAGCTTACCGACAAACACATCCAGGCGATCGCTCTGCGTAAACTCTTCAGGCGTAGAATTGGCGGCTACTTTGCCAGTTGGCGCGATCGCCCCTTGGGGAGAAAGATCGCTGGTAGAATTGTTGGGACTAATAGAACCGACATTCCCACCAAAAACATTTCCAGCAGTCACTCCCGTTACGTAGGCATTTCCATTATCATCGATCGCAATACCGTATCCTATATCGCTATCTTGCGTCGAATCGCCGAGATAAGTCGAATAAATCAAGTCAGATCCATTGCTAGAGAGTTTGGTCACAAAGGCATCTCCTGCTGGCGTGTGGGGAAATGCATTAAATTTATCTTGGATCGCATTAACCGTGGGAAAATCTCCAGATGTGAATCCAGTAATGTACGCTTCTCCAGCATCATTGACGGCGATATCGTTTCCGTAGTGACCGAGATTGCTACCTCCACCGAGATAGGTCGAATACTCGAGGCGTCCTGAAAATTGCGGGACGGCAACTTTCATCACGAAAGCGTTGCTCGTGTTAAAACCAGATGGCTCTTGATAGGTATTTTGGTAAGCATTGATTACGGGTAGATCTGGCGATATCGTCGCACCGGTAATGTAAGCATTGCCTTGAGCGTTGACGTCGATTCCTTCAACTTCATCATTTTGACTACCGCCAATAATGGTCGTGTGGCGTAGATTACCCGACTCATCCAAGGTACGAATAAAGATATCGCGATCGCGGCTGAATCCGCTTTGTAATTGCTCGAATGTTGGCAGTTCGACTGATGCAGTTACCCCAGTGATGTAACCGTTTCCGTTATCGTCAATAGCAACGTCTTTCACCTGTTCGCGATCGCCTTCGTCTAAAAAGGTCGCACGTTCGACTCCCATAGTTACACTGAGCGGTTGAGAAGGATCGTATTCGCCAAGTTCAAATCCAACGGAACCATCATTGCGGATTTCGTAACTGATATCAATGCTGTTGGTATTTTGACGAGCTGTTGGTGGCGCGATCGCAAACTGTCCGGATGTCATACTGAGTATTAAAGAACCATTGGCATCAACGCTGATGTTGTTAACGCCACTATAATTCATTTGGATTGCATCTGGATTTGCGCCAGGGTCAATTTGAAACTGACGTTCGAGTTGTCCGGAACTACTATTGTAGGAAAGATCGATGCCATCGTAGAGGTAGAGATAGTTGGCTCGACCATACATATCTAGGTCGTTTTTCCACTGAGTCGAATTGTTTCCGATTAGCCAACTTGCCGATCCAATTTGATTCATTCCAATTGGAGCTGAAGCATTGGGATTAGTATTTAAAAACTGCAATTCAATTCCACTCGATGCAGCTTCATCATTCATGCGATGAAATTGAATGGAGTCTGTTCTAAATAGCCGATCGTCTGAAAAGTTGACTTCGCCTAGATTTTGACTGGCGATCGCGATCGCGCCATTGTCGGTCAAAAACCAACTCATGCCATCGTGTCCTTTTACGACAAATTCAGCTTCGGGATTGAGTTGTCCGGCATTTTCAATAATCCCTAAAGCTGTATCGTTGTAATTGTCGATAGACACGGAAACAGGATTTCCAGTGAGCGGATCGACATCCGTGGCTCTTAAGTCAGTAGAATCTGCCGTTGCTTCAATTGATTGCAAGTCAACTTCTGTTTCTTCAATTGACATTGACTCTAGATCGTTAGGAAAAGAGTCACTCCCAGTTAATTCCAACAAGTCAGAATTTTCGGCGAAGTCAATTTGAGATGTATCGGTTGCGGTTGGATCTAGATTAACCTCACTACCCGTTAGGTTAAAGTCCAAAATTTCATCCATGGCTGGTTGAGTGTGGCTACAAAGTGAAGTGAGTTTGAGTTAGATGTTTGCTGAATTTCCTCAAACACTTCGATAGTAGAACTTCCGAAATTTATTTGATATCCCCCAATCGGGTGAACCAGTTGTACAAATTTATAGCATCTTGCAAATAGAAATTTTTACAAATTAATTTCAATAAATTTTATAAAAAAAATCCGGAGAGCGATCGCCCCCGGATTGAAAATTGAATGCACCAATTGACATTAAAGAACTGACGAGACAGAGAGAAGTTCGCCCGTTAATGGATCTCGATCGTTAGCTCCTATTGCTTTTGTCGTTTCAGGTGCATGGCTTGCACTTTGAAGCTCCAGTCCAGCCGGTGGTGGCATTTGCCAGGGAAATCCTCGGGGATGTCCGGCATATCCCGAGTCAAATCCGACTTCTAAGAAATGATCGAAACCGCTGCGAAATTCACCCGCTGCAATTTTTTCGCGAACGTCGGGGTGTGCGTTTAAATAATAGTCGGGTACAAACCACGTTCCGGGTTGGCGACCTTCCCGTTCCCCGTATTGAGCAAAATGGTCGAATCCACTCTCGAAGAAACCAGCTTGAACGGCAGCAGCTACATCTTGATTTTGCCGGAGATATAGATCTGTTTCAAAATATTTATTGGGCTCGCGTCCTTCCTGTTGTCCATGCTCGATAAAGTGTTCGTAGCCACTATCGAAAAAGCCATTTTCAATTGCCTCTCTGACATCACGATTGGAGCGGCGATAATAATCCTCGTCAAACAAGTCGGCACGTACCGATAATCCTTGCGAGAATCCCGCTTGCACGAAGTGGTCGAAGGCACTGGCGTACTCTCCCGCTGCCAGGGAAGCAGCCACGTCAGGATAGTTATTTACGTAACTTTGCGGATCGAACATTTCGCTGGGACGGCGTTGCTCGAACTTGCCATATCGCTCGAAGTGGTCTTGACCGCTGGTAAAAAATCCCTGTCCGACCGCTGTGGCAACGTCGGGATTACGGCTAAGGTAATATTGTTCGTCGAAAAAGACTTCGGCTACATCGAGATTGTGTTCGGCGGCGTACTCGACAAAGGTTTCGGGTGCCCAGAATTCGGCTCGATAATTCCCCAACCACCAAGGTGGTGGTTCGTATTCAGGAGTATCCGTGTTGGTTGCTGCAACATCACCGGTTACAGGATCGATATTGCTGTCTCCTGATGCCTCAATATTGGCAACTTCGTCAATTTCTTCAACCGCTTGTCCGGTCAATAATGCTTCTATCTTGTCAAGTTGGATCGGTTCGAGATCGTCTGGCGAGAGATCGCCACCAGTCAATTCCAAGATCTCGGCATATTCTGTCAGGTCAATCTGAGATGCACCTATGGACACTGGATCGAGATTGACCTCACCTTCAGTCAAATTAAGGTCTAAAGTTTCGTCCATGACTCTTACCTTTGCATTCAAGACAGTTCGAGGCAATTGGGGTGCCAATATTAAACGATGAAACCTCGAACATCTTAAGTGTAGATATTATTAAAGGCAACTGATATCACCCAGTTGGGTGAATTTATTGTGCTGAGTTAGACAA
>CAYQUF010000216.1:0-7248 GCA_964420595.1 uncultured bacterium | reverse complement strand
TCGCCGATGATAACGAAGTCGAAGGAAACGAAGGAATTGCCTTAACCCTTGACAATGCGATCGATGCCAGTTTAGGCACGCAATCGAATGCAATCTTAACCATTACCGATGACGATTTAGCCGTTTCTGTTGGCAGTTCTGTCAATTTCCAAGGGATCGATCTCACCGATGAATCGACAGTTGCGGCACAAGGCAGTCCCCAAGTTTCAATCGGCGATCGCACTATTTATATAGGCTACCGACAAGTCTCGGGGAACAACAAAAATCCCTCTCTAATTAGTTTTACCAATGGCGTGCAAGATTGGGCAGTTGGCGATGAACTAGAAGAAACCGGCGACGATAGTGAGGGATATGGCTTGTTATGGGATGGCGGCGATAACCTCTATGCTGTTTTCAGTTCCACCGGAACTCAGGGATCGACCAACGAAGACTTCCGGGAATTTGCCACCAATGGCTGGCTGCCGAGTTACGGACAAGGCGGTGGCGGGAAAATTGCAATTCTGGCTCGAATTGATGCCAATACGGGAATTCCCACCGATGCAACTTTCTTATCTGCCATTTTGAGTAATGGCAACAGTAACTCTTTGGTCGTGACCGATCTTTCCCTGAATGGCGATAATCTCGTCGTGAATGCTAGCTCGTACTTTTCACCCCGTAAAATCGATACCACAGCGATGGAAAATACCGGATCCGATACCAATTCTCCTTTCGATTACGAAATAGAGTTTACTTCCGATTTAACCACAGCCGTACGTGCCGAAGCTCCCGGTTTCCAAGCCTAACCGAATTGATTTGAAATCCAGAAAAGGTAGGTGCATTAAGCAGACAAAACCGTAGGGTGAGCATTGCGAGTTTTAATGGATCGATGCAATCGCTTCGGAATCTGCAATGCCCACCTTTCCATAAAATAAAAAGTCTACAACCAGATTGCATCCGATAACAAAACCCCTCACCAGTTAAATGCTCGTGAGGGGTATATTTTAAGACCGAAACTTAGGCGCGATCGCCTTTACGATTGAGGCATGGCTGCCGTTTCCGGCTTCTCGACTCGTTTTTGGTTGTGCATGGCACCGTAGAGTCGGTTGAGGGCGTTGATATAAGCGTGCGCCGATGCCACGATAATGTCGGTATTGGCAGCGTGTCCGGAGAAGACCCGGTCTTCAGCGCGCAAGCGAATCGTCACCTCGCCAATGGCGTCAATTCCCGCCGTCACCGACTGTACCGAGAATTCGATCAGTTCGTTGGGAACGTTAACCACGCGATTGATCGCCTTGTACACCGCATCCACCGGACCGGTTCCAATCGCCGCATCGGTCAACTCTTCCCCGGTTGGCGTGCGGACGCTGACTGTCGCCGTGGGACGCGCGCGATCGCCACAGGACACCTGAACCAACTCCAACCGGAACAATTCCGGTGGCTGTTGGATTTCGTCGTTGACAATCGATTCGAGATCCCAATCGGTGACCAGTTTCTTCTTGTCCGCCACCGCTTTGAACTTGAGAAACGCGCTGTTCAACTCCCCTTCAGACAGTTCGTATCCCAAATCCCGCAGGCGATTTTGGAAGGCGTGGCGACCCGAGAGCTTACCCAACACGATTTGGTTGTCGGTCAAGCCAATCGACTTGGCGTCCATAATCTCGTAGGTGAGCTTGTTCTTGAGCACCCCATCTTGGTGAATGCCGGATTCGTGGGAAAATGCATTCGCGCCGACAATCGCTTTATTCGGCTGGACGAACATCCCGGTTAAGTTCGACACCAACCGCGAGGTTTTGTAGATATGGCGGGTGTCGATATTGGTGAGGGATTCTTCCGATTCTGGCGGACGTCCGAGGAAGGGATTGTAATACTGTCGCCGCACGTACAACGCCATCACCAATTCTTCGAGAGCGGCGTTTCCGGCGCGTTCGCCAATGCCGTTAATGGTACATTCGAGCTGTCGCGCTCCGTTTTTGACGGCTTCGAGGAAGTTCGCCACCGCCAACCCCAGGTCGTTGTGACCGTGGACGGAGATAATCGCGCGATCGATATTGGGGACGTTTTCTTTAATACCGCGAATCAACGCGCCGAATTCGCCGGGGGTGGTGTAGCCGACGGTATCGGGAATGTTGATGGTCGTCGCTCCCGCATCGATGGCGCGTTCGATGACTTGATAGAGGAATTCCGGATCGGAGCGTCCCGCATCCTCGGGGGAAAATTCCACGTCATCGACGAAGGATTTGGCGTGCGCCACCATTTCCGGCGCAACCTCCAAGACCTCTTCTCGGCTTTTCTTCAGCTTGTATTGCAGGTGAATGTCGGAGGTGGCGATAAAGGTGTGAATCCGAGATTTTGCCGCACCTTTAAGAGCTTCGGCGGCGGTTTCGATGTCGGCTTTGCGCGCGCGAGCCAGAGCGCAAATGGTCGGACCGTCTTCAGTTCCCACGGTGTTGGCAATTTTTTGCACCGCCTCGAAGTCGCCGGGACTGGCGTAGGGAAATCCTGCTTCGATGACATCGACCCGCAGTTTGGCGAGCTGGCGGGCGATGGTGAGCTTTTCATCGACGTTCAGGGTTGCGCCGGGGGACTGTTCGCCATCCCGGAGCGTGGTGTCGAAGATGATAATCCGATCTTGTGTCATCGCAAACTCCTATCGTGGTTGCAGTTAACTTCAAACTCTGGTTGGGGGCGCGATCGCTCCCCGTTAATAATCAATTTTCTCAATGCGATCGCGAATCTCGTTCAGGTCGATGTAGCGATCGGTGGCATTGCGCAGTTCTCTAGCAATCATACCTTCAGTGGAAACCACGGTAATATGAGTATTTTTAGATCGCAGCAGTTCGATCGCCCGCTCGAAATCTCCGTCGCCGCTAAACAGGACGACTCGGTTGTACTGATCGACTGTATTAAACATATCAATAACGATTTCGATATCTAAGTTCGCTTTTTGCGAATAGCGCCCCGAATTGTCGTCGTAGTATTCTTTTAATATTTTGGTTCTAACCGTATAACCCAAGCTAATGAGTGCGTCTCGAAACCCCCGCTGATCCTGGGGATCTTTCAATCCGGTGTACCAGAATGCATTGACAAGGGTAGTCTCTGGTTGTTCTTTTCTGAAAAATTCTAAAACCCTTCGAGGATCGAAAAACCAGCCGTTTTTTTGTTGGGCATAGAACATATTGTTACCGTCTACAAAAATTGACAGACGGTTCATTGAATAACCCATAGAAACTTCAAGCTAATAATCAAATAAAGTAAATTTAACCACAGAGATCTATTCTAGCAATTATTAGTAATAAATGCCTAACAGCAACCATAAAAATAATTAAATTTGATGGTTAAGGCAATCGATCGCTCGATTGAATTTGCTTAAAAATACCAATAGAGAAGCACGTACCATCGCCCGTACTTCATCTGAATTTCAACCATCGCAAACCGCGCGATCTCCAGACAGTAGCCGACAATACTCTTTCATCCTACCGCGAAATGTCGCCGCAAAAACCTGGGTCGAGCGTCGCGATCGCAAAACCGTCAGACCATCTGAGTTTCAATCGCCCAACGCGCCAGTTCCGTGCGATTGTGCAATCCGGTTTTCCCCAGCATATTCGAGACGTGACTTTCAATCGTGCGCTGGCTGACGTTCATCACGTCCGAAATTTCGCGGTTGGACATTCCCCGCGCCACCAACTGTACCACCTTCGTTTCCGTCGGCGTCAATTCCACGCCGGGTCGCACTTGAATTTGAGTCTCGCTATCGCCACCTTGACCGCGATGCTGGATCAGCCGAGAGGCTTGCTTCAGGGACGATTCCACCTGAGCGACCAGTTCTTCCGGCTCGAACGGCTTCACCATATACACGTCCGCTCCGGTATTGAGTCCCTTGACTCGATCCTGGCTCTGACCCTTCGCCGAGAGAAACAACACGGGAATCCAACTGGTACGCTGTTCTTCCCGAACGTGCTTGACAAAAGAATAGCCGTCCATTTCCGGCATCATCACGTCGCAGATAATCATATCCGGCACTTCGCGCTCTAAAATGTCGAGTGCTTCGCGTCCGTTTTCTGCGGTGACGACTTCGTATCCCCGAAATTCCAGATAATCCTTAACCAGTAGGATTAAATTGGGATCGTCGTCAATCAGTAACAGCCGTTTTTGTTCGGTTGATTTATTGGGCTTCATGCGATTCTAGGTGCCGTCTTTAGTGGCAGAAAGTTTAAGAGTACGTATATACGTTGAGATGAGGATCTCGCTTTATCGAGTATAACTTCGATCCCACCTCACTTGCCGCGATCGCCCCTCGATCGACCCAAAGTACCGGGCAAGCCATTGCCGCGATCCTATCACGTTTGCCTGGAGGCTGGCGATCGCGCCGAAGTCGGCTTACTCTTGCGTCCCGTTTGCATCTGTGTCAGGGTCGAGCGGATGGGTCGCAAAGACATACTCTTGCACGACGCGATTTCCGAGCAAGTGCTGTTGGATAATGCGTTCGATGACCTCGGGGGTGGCAGAATGATACCAAACGCCATCGGGGTAGACCAGCAAAATCGGTCCCTGGCAGCATACCCGCAGGCAGTTGGTTTTGGTGCGGAAGATGTAAGGGAGATTTTCGGCGACGGGGCGATCGAGTTGCAATTCTTTCAATCGTTTCTTTAAATAGTTCCACGCCTCGATCCCGGCTTCTTTGGAGCAACACTGGGGTTTGGTTTGGTCGGCGCAGATGAAAACGTGCCGCTGAATTTGGCTCAGTCCCAGTTTGTCTGCGCAAGCCACCAGCGGGGTTTGGGCATTCGGAGCGGGAACGGGCGATTGACTCATCGAGGACTTCCTAAACGACAACTCCGGGGCGATCGCGTTTCGCACGGATCGAGGGCAACATTTTCCGGCAGCGCGACACCCCTCAATCCCTTATCGTAACTCCTGTATCGGCGAGTTCGGGAACCCGTACAAATGGATCTGTTGCTTTTAATCGATCGCCTCCGCTAAATTAGCACTCAGAAGTCGAGAGTGCTAAATCAATCGGCACCGACCCACATCCTCCCCCCAAACAACAACAAACCAGCTCCACAGTGCGAAGCTGGTCGTTTGGCGAGGAAAGATCGATTGCCGCAGTGCGCCCTCAGCGACGCTCCACCCCACGGAGCCGCAAGGCGATCGGCAGCTCGACTCAAAATCAATTACTGGTTCCAGTTTACCTCAAGTTGAAGTATTTGTTTGGAGTATTGATATGGCAACTGTCTCTCTGAGTGTTTCCACCGTTAAACCGCTTGCAGATCGCGTGTTCGTGAAGGTGAGTGCCTCGGAGGAAAAAACCGCAGGCGGCATCCTTCTCCCCGACACGGCGAAGGAAAAGCCCCAAGTGGGCGAAGTCGTCCAAATCGGTCCGGGACGGCGCAACGATGATGGTTCCCGCCAAGCCCTCGAAGTCCAAGTCGGCGACAAAGTCCTCTATTCGAAGTACGCTGGCACGGACATCAAACTAGGTAGCGACGATTACGTGCTGCTGGCTGAGAAAGATATTTTAGCCGTTGTTTCATAGTTTTTCCTGCCAAAATTAGACCGCCACGGGTTTAATTTTGGTTCTCCATCTCTCAATTTCAATCCATTCGTCCCATTAGCGATTAGCAATCACAATCGACACCTATGGCAAAACGTATCATTTACAACGAAAACGCTCGCCGCGCCCTGGAAAAGGGCATGGACATCCTCGCCGAGTCCGTTGCGGTCACCCTCGGTCCTAAAGGTCGCAACGTCGTCCTCGAGAAGAAATTCGGCGCGCCTCAAATCGTTAACGACGGCGTCACCATCGCCAAAGAAATCGAACTCGAAGATCACGTCGAAAATACTGGCGTGTCCCTGATTCGCCAAGCGGCTTCCAAGACCAACGATGCGGCAGGAGACGGTACCACCACTGCAACGGTGCTAGCTCACGCCATGGTCAAAGAAGGGCTGCGCAACGTCGCCGCTGGTGCCAATGCCATCGCCCTGAAGCGCGGTATCGACAAAGCCACCAATTTCCTGGTGGACAAAATTGCCGAACACGCTCGCCCCGTGGAAGATTCTAAGGCGATCGCCCAAGTCGGAACCATTTCGGCGGGTAACGACGAAGAAGTCGGTCAAATGATCGCCGAAGCCATGGACAAGGTGGGCAAAGAAGGGGTCATCTCCCTCGAAGAAGGCAAGTCCATGACCACCGAATTGGAAATCACCGAGGGGATGCGCTTCGATAAGGGTTATATCTCCCCTTACTTCGCCACCGACACCGAGCGCATGGAAGCGGTTCTCGACGAGCCTTACCTGCTGATCACCGACAAGAAAATCGGTCTGGTACAGGATTTGGTGCCCGTACTCGAACAAGTAGCGCGATCGAGCAAGCCGCTCCTGATTATCGCCGAAGACATCGAGAAAGAAGCCCTGGCAACCCTGGTGGTCAACCGCTTGCGCGGCGTGCTGAACGTGGCGGCGGTGAAAGCTCCTGGATTCGGCGATCGCCGTAAAGCCATGCTCGAAGACCTCGCCGTACTCACGGGCGGTCAGTTAATCACCGAAGATGCGGGTCTGAAGCTCGACAACACCAAGCTGGATATGCTGGGTCAAGCTCGCCGCGTCACCATCACCAAAGACAACACCACCATCGTCGCTGAAGGCAACGAAGCCGACGTCAAGGCGCGTTGCGAGCAAATCCGCCGTCAAATGGAAGAAAGCGATTCTTCCTACGACAAAGAGAAGCTGCAAGAGCGTCTGGCGAAACTGGCTGGCGGCGTTGCCGTGATCAAGGTGGGTGCTGCGACCGAAACCGAGATGAAGGATCGCAAGCTCCGCCTGGAAGACTCCATCAACGCGACCAAAGCGGCGGTGGAAGAAGGCATCGTACCGGGTGGCGGTACCACTCTGGCTCACCTGACGCCGAGTCTGGAAGAGTGGGCGAATAGCAACCTCGCAGGTGAAGAACTCATCGGTGCGACCATTGTGGCGCGCGCCCTACCTTCGCCGCTGAAGCGGATTGCCGAAAACGCCGGTCAAAACGGTGCGGTGATCGCCGAGCGCGTGAAGGAGAAGGACTTCAACGTCGGCTACAACGCGGCGACCAACGAGTTCGGCGATATGTTCGAGGCGGGTATCGTCGATCCGGCGAAAGTGACCCGTTCGGCGCTGCAAAATGCGGCTTCTATTGCCGGTATGGTGCTGACCACTGAGTGCATTGTGGTTGACAAGCCGGAACCGAAGGAAGGCGCTGCTGCTGGTGCCGGAATGGGCGGTGACTTCGACTACTAA
>CAYQUF010000215.1:0-7275 GCA_964420595.1 uncultured bacterium | reverse complement strand
GAAAACGTTCGCAACGAGTTCACGATCTGGGCGATGCGATCCACCCCAATTTTCATCGATGCCAGCAATTCGGGAAAATCGGTCTGGAGGAAGGCAAAATCAACCGCCTCCAGGTGCGATCGCACGTCGTCACTCGGTTGGGGGTAGGCTTGTTGGTAACGCCGCACCAACTCGATCGATTCGTTGGCGTAGGCGCGCGCGTGAGCTAAATTACCGCTGAGAAAATTAATCGGGTTGTTAATTTCGTGAGCCAATCCCGCCACTAACTGACCCAAAGTAGCAATTTTTTCGGCATGAATCAGTTGTGCCTGGGTCTGCTGCAACTCCCGCAGCGCTTGTTCCAGTTGTTCGGCTTTAGCACGTTCGGCGGCGGTGGCAAGACTGCTTTGGCGGTAGAGTTCGGCGCGTTCGGCTTCCCCTTCGACTTGGTACTGGCTCACCAGGGTATCGATCGCATCGAGGAGGGGCGATCGCGCGTCGGCTAACATGGCTTGCAAGTTCGGGTGTTGCGGCGTCACTTCGCCTTCGCAGAGATCGAGCAACGCTCGGGCGCGATCGAGGTAGGCACGAACTCGGCGATCGAGATTCCACGGCGGCTGAAAATAAATTTGCCGCACTCGCGCCGACGGTTGACCGGGCAATTTCTGACTCTCGTCGCCTTCGAGTAAGCCGCGATGGGTGCGTTCCATCAGGTCGATCGCTTCGAGTAAGGCGCGGCGCAACCCGTCCCGTTCGGCTCCCGTCGGCGTACTCGCCCATTGCAACGACAATAAAGCAATCCGTTGGGAAAGCATCCGCTGGCGACCGCTCGCGTTAATTACCGCCGCACTAGCTTGGCGGGCGCGATCGACGTGCTGCAAGTGAGCGAGCAAGGCATTGTTTGACTTCATCGGCGTCCTGATTCGTCCTTTCGTGCGACAAAGCAACCCCGGATTGGAACACTGGCAACTCGAAACGCGGCGCACCAAGACCAACGGGCAAAATCCGCTCGCCGTTCGAGCGATCGTCCCGACGGCGACTCGATCGGATGGGGCGTCAGACCTAGAGCAGTGGTGCGTCAGGCAACTGGCAATCGGAGAATGGATCCGATCGACCGGAGAAAGGCTCTACTCGTAGGTCTGGATATTTTTTAAAATATTAATCAATTTGGAATAGGAGTTCGTAGCTTTTTATACGACTACTGTCATTTAGCCAAACTTTACAGAAGACGTCGGCGCGATCGCGTCCTGCTGCCGAATTGGAATTTTAATCCAAAATTGCGCCCCCTGTTGCGGTTGGGAATGGCATTGCAAATCCCCTCGATGTTTTTGCACCACAATTTGATAGCTAATCGAGAGTCCCAATCCCGTGCCTTTCCCGACGGGTTTGGTGGTAAAAAACGGATCGAACAGGCGCGATCGCACCGATTCGTCCATTCCCGGTCCATTGTCGATAATTCGAATCACCGCCCAGTCGCGATCGATCGCTTCGGTTTGAATGCACAGGCGCGGCGAAAAGGTCGGATCGTCGGTGGTTGGTGCGATCGCTTCGAGGGCGTCGATCGCGTTGACGGTTAAGTTGAGAAATACTTGATTGAGCTGGCTGGGATAGCATTCGACTAAGGGCAAGTCGCCGTACTCTCGCACGACTTCAATTCCGGGGCGATCGCCACTGGCTTTAAAGCGATGCTGTAAAATTAACAGGGTATTGTCGAGTCCCTCGTGCAAATCCACTTCCTTCATTTCCGCTTCGTCCAGACGAGAAAAATTGCGCAGCGACAGCACGATTTGACGGATGCGATCGCTCCCCACCCGCATCGATCGCAACAGCTTGGGCAGGTCTTCGACTAAATAATCGAACTCGATCGCTTCGAGCCGATCTTGTAATTCCGGACTCGGCTGCTTGAGTTCCCGACGGTACGCCTCGATGACTTCCAACAGATCGCTGGCGTACTCCTGAACGTGAATCAGGTTCCCGTGAATGAAATTGGCAGGATTGTTAATTTCGTGCGCCACCCCCGCCACCATCTGCCCCAGACTCGACATTTTCTCCGTTTGAATCAATTGCGCCTGGGTCTGCTGCAACTGAGCCATCGCCGCTTCCAACTGTTCGGCTCGGGCGCGAGCCAACGCCGTGGCTTGCTTGCTCTCGGTAATTTTACTCGCCAGGGTGTGGTTGACCTGCGAGAGTTCGGCAGTTCGTTCCTCCACCCGCCGTTCCAATTCGTCGCGCGCGTCTGCCAGTTCGCCAAACTTGCGTTCGAGACTCGACGCCATCGCCTGACAGTTGGCGACCAACCAGTTCATCTCAGCGACGGCGGGATCGGGCCAGGAGAGGGGATCTCGATCCAGTAACTTATCGGGCAAATTGTTGGTGACTCGTACCAGTTGGCGCACGGGTTTGACCAGTTGGCGAGACAAGGTAGCCGCTAAAATCAGCGCCAGCACGGCGATCGCCAGCAAGATCCCGAGATTCTTGATATACAACTGCTGCAACCGCTCGATGTGGGGAGCGGTCGGGGCTTCGATCGCCAGCGTCCACGGCAGTTGTCCCCGTACCGGCATTTCCAGCACGTAGTTCGCCTGATTCCAGCGTTGGATGGCGGGTAAATCTTTGGTCGGGAGGACGTGGTAGACGTCGGCTCCCATCGCCCGTCGTTCGGTGTCCGAGGGACGATCGCGCCTGCGACCGATTTTTAAGTCTGCCACGGTCGTCGCAATAATCCGACTCTGGCGATCGAGCAGGGTGACTTGGCTCCCGTCGAGCCGGGGATTGGGGAGTTCGGCGGTCGAAGATCGCAGCAACTGCGTCAGGGTTTCGACATTCAGCCAGCCAAAGATCGTCCCCACGACGCGATCGTCGCGCGCGATGGGCAAACTCAGGTCTACGTGGGGCGTCCCGTCGAGGATATCTCCGTGCAAGTCGCCGATGTGGACGAGTTGGTTCGGTTGTGCCTGATGGAGTCGCGAGGCGGTGGAAGCGTCGAGATCGAACAGGGATTTGCCCAGATCGCTTTCGTGGGGATAGGCAAACTGGATCGTGCCTTCGGGGTCGGTAATGTGGATTTTGAGGAAACCGGGTAACGCCGTGCCAAAGGCATTCACTTCTTGGGCGATCGCCTCGGAGTTCGGTCGCTCGTCTGCTGCGGCATCGCGAGCCAGGGTTTGCAGTGCCTGGATGTAGGGTTTGTGCCACAGGCGCAGTTCGGTGTTGAGATTGGAGGCGATCGCGTTGAGGTTGGTTGTCACGGTGGTTTCGACATTGGCGATCGCCTGTCGGCTCTCCCACACGGTTAAAGTGAGGACGGGGAAAAACACCAGCGCCACGAACAAGCTCAGTAAGGTTTGTTGCAACGACGGCGCGCCGTCGCGGGCAAATTTGCCGTCCGGCTTTGCCAGGCGCAATTTCTGGGCGATCGCCACCACGGGAACGTAGGTAAGAATCAAGCTGGCAATCAGGGCGTTAAAGATGCCGTTGACCGGTTGTTTGAGCAGAATTAACACCGCGCGATCGGGATCGAGCTGCATGATTTGGGCGTAAAACAGCCAAACCAGCGGCATTCCCACCACCAGCCAGTAGGCACCGTCCTTGAGCAGCAGGGTGCGATCCTGGCGGCGCGATGCCAACCCCACGAACAGGGCTTCGGCGCAAAAAATTACGATCGCGTAGGGATGACCCCAAAGCTGCCAGGTAGACCAACTGGCGATCGCCGCCGACAAGGTGCCCCAAACGGGACCGTAAAATTTAACAGCCAGTAAAACGGCAATGCTGCCAAATAAAAAATCGACGCCGAAAAATAAAGGCAGTTTAAAGTAATTTCCCAGAGATCCGGCAATGGTCAGCAATCCCAATCCAATCGCCGATCGCGTCGAAATGGAGACAGAAACAGGCACGAGTCGCTCGATTGCATTCACAAATCAACAGTCAAGTCACATCTGGTCGCACGAAAAAATGCCCGCAATTGACCAACTCGGGCACCAAGAGGAAGCGGAGGATCTCCGCCTTCTACTTCCCTTCCAATTGTCCGTGGAACGGATCGTTTTTGTCTAGTTTACTAGCGCGATCGCTCCGAGCGCATCAGCCAATTTGCTGAATTGGAATTTCGACCATAAATTTTGCCCCCCGACCGGGTTGCGACAGACAGCTCAACTGTCCCCCGTGCTTTTGCACCACGATTTGATAGCTAATCGAGAGTCCCAATCCCGTCCCTTTCCCCACCTTTTTTGTCGTAAAAAATGGGTCGAATAAGCGATCGCGCACGGACTCGCTCATGCCCGGTCCGTTGTCGGCAATTTGAATCGCGACGCTGCGGGTACTTGCCATCGACGTGCGGATATGGATTCGCGGCTCTGCCCCTCCCTCCTCCAAAACATCGATCGCGTTATTAATCAAGTTCATAAACACCTGATTGAGCTGACTGGGATAGCATTCGACTAAGGGCAAGTCGCCGTAAGATTTAACCACCTTAATACCGGGGCGATCGCCGTTCGGTTTCAACCGATGCTGTAAAATCAGCAGGGTATTGTCGATGCCCTCGTGCAAGTTAGCTTCCTTCATCTCCGACTCGTCCAAGCGGGAAAAATTGCGCAGCGACAAAACAATTTTACGAATGCGATCGCTGCCCATTTTCATCGAATCGAGCAGTTTCGACATATCTTCAGACAAAAATTCGAGATCCACCTCCTCGATTTTGTCCTGTAACGCCGGACTGGGATTGGAGATTTCGCGACCGTAGGTATCGATCAGATCTAATAAATCGTGCGTGTAATCTTTTAAGTGACTTAAATTGCCGTGAATAAAATTGGCGGGATTGTTAATCTCGTGTGCCACCCCTGCCACCATTTGTCCCAAACTCGACATCTTCTCGGTTTGGATCAATTGCGCCTGGGTTTGTTGCAATTCCGCTAGCGCCGTTTCGAGTTGTTGGGCGCGAGCCTGAGCCGTCGCCGCCGACTGACGGGTTTGGTCGTACAACTCGGCGCGATCGATCGCAATGGCTAACTGGTCGGCGATCGCCCGAAACAACTGCACCTCGCTCTCGCTCCATCCCGCCTCAGTTCGCCAGCGGCTGCAACTGAGCGCGCCAATCGCCTCCGAGCGGGTTTTAATCGGAATTGCTAGCAACGAGCGACAACCGACGCGACGCATAAAGCGCTTCACCGGCCAGCTATCGAAAGCGTGGCGGCGTTCGAGACAAATGGTTTCGAGGGCGAGCAACTTTTCAGTCAGCGGTTCGAGCAAATCGAGGGAATGACAGCCCAAAAAGCCGATCGCCTCGGGCACCTTGGCTTCGTTGACCACTTCCCACACCGGATGGGTCGCAATCGGATCGTCGCCATCCCCCTGAGCCACACCGTTGGGGCGATACCAAATAAACTGCGCCCGATCGACGCCCAACAGTTGGTAAATCTCGCGCACCGTCGTCTCTAGAATCGTTTCGACTTCGAGGGAATTGCGAATGCGATCGCTGAGTTGGTTTAACAACCGTTCCCGCTGCGCCTGCTGTCGCAACTGCTGTTCCGACGCTTGCAAGGCGGCGACGGTTCGCTGGCGTTCGCGCACTTCGCCGCGCAACTGGTCGATGGCGTCTTTGAGTTGCTGCGTGCGCTGTTCGACCCGCAGTTCCAGTTCTTCGTTGAGTTGTTTCAGGGCAATCTCGGCGCGCTGGCGTTCGGTCACGTCCTGCACCAGCGACATCACCCCCACCGTCTGACCGTCGGCATCGATCAGCGGCGTATTGTACCACTCGCACACGATCGTGCGGCCGTCGCGGGTCTGATTCTCATTGGTGCTGCGATGTCCGCCGGTTTGCTGCAACAACTCGTTCCAGATCCGATCCACGTGCGATCGCGCGCTCTCGGGAACGATCAGTCCGGCGGGATGGCAACCCAACGCTTCTTGGCGGCTGTAGCCGAAAATGTCCTCCGCCGCCGGATTCCACTCGGTCACCTCAAACGTCAGACTCCACTCGATAACCGCCAAGGGACTCTGCTGAAAGTGCAGCGACAATTTTTGTTGGGAGCGCTTGAGATTTTCTTCGGCTTGCTTGCGATCGCTGATATCCATCAGCAACCCGTCCCAGACGATCGCGCCGTCGGGCTGTCGTTCCGGTCGCGACGCCCCCTGAATCCACTTGAGCTTGCCCGAAGCCAGGATAAATCGCCCTTCCCACTGCCAGGGTTCGAGACTCTGAGCCGATTGCGCCACCGACTCGTCAAACTCCTCGCGATCGTCGGGATGAATTAAATCGATAATTAACGCAGCATCGCGCATCAAATCCTCGGGATCGAATTCGAACAAGTCCCGACAGCCGGAACTGATATAAGGAAAAGACGCCGTACCGTCAGGATCGAGTTTGAATTGATAGATCGTCCCCGGCACATTCACCGCCATTTTGTTAAATTGGGCTTCCCGGCGGCGGAGTTCGCTCACGTCCGTTGCCGTCCCCAGCACTTCCCGCACCCGTCCGGCGTCATCGCGCAACGCCGTGGCATTGAAAATTAAATCCACCGGGGTTCCGTCTCGGCGCATGTGGCGAGTTTCGTAGCGGAAATAAGTTTGCCCCGCCAGGATTTCCCCAAACGCCGCCGCATCCCGTTCGACCCGCTCGGGGGGGAGCACTTCGAAAAACGATCGCCCGATCATTTGCTCGGGATCCCAACCGTAAATGTCTTTCGCCGCTCGGTTGAGAAACGTCCAGCGACCTTCGGCATCGACCGACCAGATCAGATCTCGCGAGGTTTCGACCAAATGGCGGTATTGCGCTTCGCTGCGCCGCAGGGTCGCTTCCATCTCCTTGCGATCGGTAATATCCCGCGCCGTGGCGTAGATGGCGTCTCGTTCGGGCACCAGGATCGCATTCCACGACAGCCACTTATACGACCCGTCTTTGGCGCGATAGCGATTTTCAAACGCAATGGTTTGACGCCCCTCGAACAACTGTCCCACCTCTCGTTGGGTCGCCGCCAAATCGTCGGGGTGAACGAACTCGATAAACGGTCGAGCTTTCAACTCCTCGTCGCCATAGCCAAACACCTGCTGCCAGCGAGGGTTGAGATCTTTGAAATAACCGTCGTAACCTGCTACGCATAACAAATCGAGCGATAGGAAGAAGAAAGGATCGCTCGGTTGCGCGAGATCTCCAGCGCAATTGGGCATGACACCATTGGGGTCGGAATGCAAGGGACTCGGCTCTCCGTCCGTTGTAACTCAGCCAGGGAAAAATGTCAGTTCTACTTCTTAATGAAGCTCACCCCACCTGCCTTGGGCGAGGTGGGGGTGTCGGTGCTAACCTGG
>CAYQUF010000214.1:0-7288 GCA_964420595.1 uncultured bacterium | reverse complement strand
TTCATCCCGTCACTCGCCTTCGGCAGAGTGCGGGGCTTTCGCGGAATAGCTAAAATCCTAACGCGATCGCTCTAGACCGTCGCCAATTCTTTCTCGGGACGCTTGCTGTTGCGAATCCCTTCAATTGCTTCGGCGTAATCGTCGGCTTTGAACACCGCAGAGCCAGCTACAATGGCATTAGCGCCAGCTTCAAGCACTTGCCAGGCGTTTTTGGCTTTCAGACCGCCATCGACTTCGATCCAAGGATCGAGCCCGCGTTCGTCGCACATCTGGCGCAATGCCCGGATCTTATCGACAACGCCGGGAATGAAGCTCTGACCGCCAAAACCGGGGTTCACGCTCATGATCAGCACCAAATCGCACAAATCGAGAACGTGTTCGATCAGCACCAGTGGCGATCCGGGGTTGAGGACGACGCCAGCTTGCTTGCCATGTTCCTTAATCTGTCCCAAGGTGCGGTGCAGGTGAGGGGAGGCGTTGTGTTCGGCGTGAACGGAAATCGTATCGGCTCCCGCTTTGGCGAAGTCGCCGACGTATTTTTCCGGTTCGACGATCATCAGGTGAACGTCGAGGGGTTTGTCGGTCACCGGACGCAGGGCTTCGACGACCAGCGGACCGATCGTGATGTTGGGGACGAATCGACCGTCCATCACGTCCACGTGAATCCAGTCGGCACCGGCGCGATCGACCGCTCGCACTTCCTCTCCCAGACGGCTAAAATCTGCTGATAGGATAGATGGAGCGATGACAGTCGGCTTCTGGGATGTAGTCATGGTTAGCGTGTCCTCTGTGTTTTTGTCAATCTCGATTTTCAACGAATTTTAACAAAATATTTCAATTATTAATTTATTTTAGATCGACTTTGCCATTCACCGATCGATTGGGGGAAATTTTCTTGAGCCAGCACGAGATCGTTCGAAAAGCCGCGTGGATCGCCGCTAGCGTCACGACTGCGATTAGTATTCCAGCGATCGCCCTATCTAATTCCATCGGCGAAGGGGGCATCAATGCCAGCCGCCTTCACGCCCCCCCCTACAATCTTTTGGGTCGCAAAATCGCGATCGGTCAAGTGGAGATCGGTCGTCCGGCGCAATTCGGCATCGATAAAGAGATCGAACCCAACCACGGCACTGCGGTGTCGGGGGTCTTCTTTCGCGATCGCCCCGCTAAAATCGATACCCACGTAGACGGTCACGCCCAAAACGTCGCCGGGGTGATGGTCGGCAATGCCAAAGTCACGCGCGGGGTGGCACCCGAAGCCCGCCTTTACGCCTCGGCGGCTGCTAGCACATTTGGCATGAATCGTCAAGTACAAGAATGTCTCGCCACCCAACACGTTGCCGAGCAAAACAGCGGGGACGTGCGCGCCATCAACTTCAGCTTCGGCGAACCCCTGTGGCTCGACCCCCGACCGGATGCCGTTCTCGACGGTAACGCCCTGCTCACCCGTTGCATCGACTGGTCGGCACAGGCGCACAACGTCCTCTACGTGATTGCCGGAAATCAGGGGGACGGCGGCATCCCCATTCCCACCGACAACTACAACGGCATCAACGTCGCCTTTACCCGCCAAGTGGACGGCACCTTCAACCAAGTAGACGTGGCCAACCTCGGCAGCGTCTTTACGGGCGTCGAAAGCCGCCTGGTGGGATTGGAGAGCAACCTCGACGGTCGCCGTTCCGTCAGCCTGGTAGCACCGGGGCGCAACGTGGAATTGCTCAACCTCGACGGCAGCGTCTCTCGCGACAGCGGCAGCAGTTTTGCGGCGCCCCACGCCGCCGGCACCGTCGCCCTCTTACAAGAATACGGCGATCGCCAACTGCAACGACAAGCCAGCCGCTGGAGTTTGGATTCCCGCCGCCACGAGGTGATGAAAGCCGTCTTGCTCAATGCCGCCGACAAGATCCAAGATCGAGGCAACGGCTTGCGTCAGGGAATGAGCCGCACCGTGCTTGACAAAGACAGCAAAACCTGGCTCGACTCCGACGCCTATCGCGATCGCCAAGTGCCCCTGCACGGCGACATGGGAACCGGACACCTGAATGCCTTTCGCGCCTACGAGCAGTTTCGCGGCGGTCAGTGGTCGCCGCAAGCCCCCGTCGCCCCCATCGGCTGGGATTACCGAAGTGTAGAGACTTCCGACCATCGCGACTACATTATCGACTCGCCGCTGCCAGCCGGAAGTTTCGTCGCCGCCACCCTAGCGTGGAACCGCGAAGTCGAACTCAACGACGCCAACGACAACAACCTGTACGATGCGGGCGAAACCTTTCGCGATGGCGGCTTGAACGACCTCAACCTTTACCTGATGCCCGCCGACGCCGACAATACCGACGAGAGCGTTTGGTCCTCCGTCAGCGAAGTCGATAGCGTCGAACACATCTTCCACCGCATCCCCGAAACCGGACGCTACAAGCTCCGGGTCGAATACCGCCACCAAGCCAACGAGCCGACCCAACCGTTTGCTCTGGCGTGGTGGGCGGTTTCGCAAAACTAAAGTCCTAGAGAGATCGCCATGAACGAAGAACCTTCTGCCCTGACGCGGCTGCAACTGACCGTCTATCTCGCGCCGATAATCGGCTTTTTCCCTGCCCTGTGGACGCTCTACCGACGCGACGGCACGCCCGCCCACAAAGCCACCAGTCGATTGAGCGTCACCCTAGCTCTTTGTTGGCTCTCGGGATATATTTTGTTAGAGACCGGGGCGAGGAGTGCGGAATTCGCCACTTTGCCCCTGTTAATTGTAAGTAGCGCCTTCACGTCGAGCTACTTTATCGTTTGCGTGGGGCTGATGGTTCGCCTGTGGCAGCGCCAGCCGCTGTGGCTGCCCGGCATCAGTCGATTGGGCGATCGCCTTCCCTAACAGCGCGAGCGATAAAACCGTTCGACCGCCTGTTTCAGCGTGTGTGTGAGGAATCCAGTGCCAGTGCAAAATAGTAGCGATCGACCGATAACGACGCCGAGTTCGACCCCCGTTAAAATGAAAAAATCTCCGAAACCCAGTCGAGGACGTTGGCTATGGCTGGGTTTTGGTTTGACTGGGGTTGCCATGCTTTCCGCCACCGCAGGCGCGTTGCTCGCCGTCTCCCTTTCGAGTACCCCATTAATGCAAAGCAAGCTCAGCCCCGAAGACGAAGCCGTCTTTAGCGGGGGCGACTTGACCCGAACGGACATGCGGCTGCCGCAACTGACGCGCCCGGTCAATATCCTGATTTTAGGCACGAAGGTCTTGACCTCCGACTTGGAAGAACCGCCCGAAGACGACCTGGGGTACCACGCCCTCGTCAATTCCCTCGACGGACTCTCCGACACCATGCTCATGGTTCGCTTCAACCCCAGTGCCGAAGAACTCAGCGTCCTGTCCATCCCTCGGGATACCCGCACGCGCATCGAAGGGGTGGGAACGACGAAAATCAACGAAGCCAACTACTACGGCGGACCGGCGTTAAGTGCCAAAGCGGTGAGCGAATTGCTCGGCGGCGTTGGAATCGATCGCTACGTGCGCGTCAACGTGCAAGCGGTGGAAAAATTGGTCGATGCCTTGGGCGGCGTCACGGTGTACGTCCCCCACGACATGAAATATCAAGACGATTCCCAACACCTCTACATCAACCTGAAAGCCGGCAAGCAACACCTCAACGGCAGCGAGGCTTTGCAATTTTTGCGCTACCGTTACGACAACATGGGCGATATCGGACGCATTCAGCGCCAGCAACTGCTCATGCGCGCCATGATCGAGCAAACCCTCGATTTCAAAACTCTGATGCGCCTGCCTAAAATTCTCTCGGTGATTCAAGAGCATATCGACACGAACTTGAGTATCGAGGAATTGGTGGCACTGGCGGGATTTGCTTCGGACGTATCCCACGAGAACGTCGAGATGCTGATGCTGCCGGGAGACTTTAACAATCCCGAAAATTACGACGAAGTCAGCTATTGGCTGCCCAATTACGCTCGCATCGATGCCATGATGGCAGAACACTTCGATCGCGGGATGGCGCGCGACGATTACTACCGCAGCCTGGATCCGGCGTACATGAGAATTGCCATTCAGGATAGCACCGACAGTCCCGAGGCGATCGACGCCCTGATCGATACCCTTTACGACGCGGGCTATCACAATGTGTTTGTCAGCCAATCGTGGAGCGAACCCCTCGAAGAAACGCGCATCGTGGCACAATACGGGGATATCGAAAGCGCCCGCGCCCTGCGTCGTACTCTGGGATTGGGGGACGTGCGGGTCGAGAGTACCGGATCGTTGCAATCGGATGTCACCATACAAGTGGGAGAAGACTGGTTGCAGCAGCAAGAGCCGTTTCTCCAGTCGGCGAGACGATAGGCGTCTAGAGGTGACATGGGCAGAAAAATTGTCGGCGCGATCAGCAGTTACGTGGGCTTGCGGCCATTTCCCCAAGATTGGCTGTGGCATCAAACGCCATATCCGTTCGGACAGTGGGGCAATATTCGCATCGACCCCCTGGCGACCGAGCCGGATTTGATGCTCATGTACCAGTTTGATTTTCCCAAACCGCCACCGCCAGAATCGTTGCGATCGCGCCTGCGTCGGGTCGTGCGCGGACAGCAACCCCCTCAACCCCCACCGCCGGTCGAATCGCTGTTGCGCGGCGTTCCCAAGGAGCGCACCGTTTACCTGTTGCGCGAACCGCCTCTCGAGGAGGTGGTCGAGAAGCACAAAGATGCCTATGGGGAAGCAAGGCAGTATTGCGGGTATATTTCCGGACCGGATCGGTTTGCGCCGCAACCGGATTATATGCCTGCGATTTGGTATGTTGCCCAATCGTTTCGCGAGTTAAACGAAATGCCGCCGCCGCCGAAAGAGAAATCGTGCAGTTGGATTACTTCGGGAATCGCGCGGACGGTCAACCACCGCCAGCGGTTGGACTTTTTACGCCTGTTGCGATCGCGCCAGTTAAACTTCGACCTGTACGGACGGGATCTGCCGGATTGGTCGCAGCCGCGCGGGACTTTGAAAAATAAGTGGCACGGCATGGCACCGTATTATTACAATTTATCGATTGAAAATTACGCCGACAACGATCTCTACGTCAGCGAAAAATTGTGGGATGCCCTGCTGTGTTGGTGTTTGCCGATTTATTACGGCGGTCCGGCGGCGGACAAACTGTTACCCCCCGGCAGCTTTTTACGGTTGCCGAGTTTGGACGAGCGGGGGCTATCATACATACAAGAGGTTATCGCCTCCCCCGATGCTTGGCACGAGGCGCAAGGGGCGATCGCCGAGGCGCGTAAAATTATTTTGCACAAGTTAAATTTGCTCAATTGGCTGTCGGAATTTAGCACTCGCTTGGATTGATTATGGACGGCATCTGTACGCTCGCCAACGATTCGGTTTACGACCAGGCTATTGCCCTGCTCAACAGCATTGAGGCGATGGAAGGGTCGCAGGTGCCGATCTGCATTTATCCTTATAATGACAAGATGGATCGCCTTGCGGCTGAAGTCGAACGCCGTCCGAACGTGCAAATTTACAGCGATCGCGATTCGATCGCTCGTTGGGATGATTTCGTCCGTCAAGTGTGGGAGGCGCACCCCACGGCGGAGAAAAAATGGGTCGAACGGGGACACGGACGCAATTTTCGCTTCGGACACCATCGCTTGTTCTGCGCCTTCGACGGTCCCTTCGACCGGTTCGTTTACATGGATGCCGATACCCTGTTAATGCAACCGCTCGATCGGGTATTCGCGCAATTGGATCGCCACGATTGGGTCGTCTACGATTTTCAATATACCGACCCCAGCCACGTTTACGACGTTCATTCTCCCAAGCTCTACGACGTTTTTCCCAAACCGCGCGTCGAAACTGAAATTTTCTGCTCGGGATTTTACGGGGCGAAACGGGGATTGTTTCCCGAACCCCAACGCGCCGAATTATTAGAAAGCTTGCGATCGGGCGATGCCGAAATTTTATATACTTGGTCTGCCGATCAGACGCTCTTAAATTACATGACCATGAAGGTCGGACTGGATATTTATAATTTCGCCCTGGATCTGCCTAAGTCCGAGCGAACGGGATGCAGCGTGACTTCGCCCCATTTCGAACAGCGCGATAATGTCCTCTACGATGGGGACGAGCGCCTGACCTACATCCACTATATCGGCATTTCATCCAGCGTATTCAAGCGCGTTTGTGAAGGCGAGAACATCGATTTTCCCTACCGCGATTTGTTCTTGCACTATCGCTATCTCTACGAACCCCAGCAACGTCCCGTCTTTACCGCGAAGCCGACTCCGTACGACAAACCGCCGAGTTTGATGTCGCGGGTGTTGAAAAAATTGAACCTCGTTCGCTAGGAAAATTGCCATGAGTCGAGGAATTTACATTACCGCTAACGATCGCGTCTTAGAACAGGCGATCGCGCTGTTAAAAAGTATCCGAGTTTGGGATCCAGATACCCCGGTTGTCATTATTCCGTTTGACGATAACTACCATAAAGTTGAGGCAGCATTACGCGAATACGGCGTCAAAGTTTACGAAGATTTAGACTTTGTTAAAAGCCTATCGCAGCAACTCTTCGATATTTTTGGCGAGAAATTTTTTAATACCCCAAACAAGTTGAGAAAGCAAGCCTGCTGGTTTGGTGAATTCGATGAATTCATCTATATCGATACCGATATCGTCGTTTTTGAAAAAATTATCGACAATCTCGACTATTTCAGCGATTGCGACTTTATCAATTGCGACTATCAATATAAAAATGGCATGACCAATGTCTTTACGTCAAAAGTGTTAGAAGATGGCGTGTTTGACGAATCCGACTTGCAAGATACGTTTAATTCCGGATTTTGGGCGTCTAAAAAGGCGTTGATGAGTAAAGAAAAACTCGAAAGCGTGTTTCGAGATTGCGCCGCGCATCCGGAATACTTCGATTTTTCCCAGAAAACCACCGACCAACCAATTCTCAACTATACCATTTTAAAATGCACCTCGCGGCGGTTAAATTTGGTGCGACAACCGGGTTGCGAAGCGGGAAATTGGGCGGGAAGTCCGAACTTCAAACGAGAGGGCGATCGCCTGATTGACGCCAACACCAATTGTCCCTTAAAATTCCTTCATTGGGCGGGAATCCGGATCGAGCCAGGATGCCCCTATTGGGAGATTTGGGAACACTATCGCTATTTAAACGAAGCGCGACCCGAACGGTATCCGCAAGTCCGATCGTCGCCTAATTTTTGGCAGCGCGTTAAGGCAAAATTGGGATTGTAGCGCTCTCCTTTCTCCTGAGATTAGATGAAATCCGGTTGTAGACTT
>CAYQUF010000213.1:0-7410 GCA_964420595.1 uncultured bacterium | reverse complement strand
GTCGCCATGGAGTCAAACCGCCGGAACGGACCCCTTCGCTGTAAATAGTCAAGAGCGCATTGCTATAACGAGCCAAGTCCCGTTGAATGCCCAAAAAATACCTCGCTTCCGAGTCAGGGGCTAAGAGAAGCGAGGTATCAAAACCAATAATTTTTTGGATCCCGACACTGATTAGCTTTCTTCGTCATCTTTGACTTTCGGAACGATATCCGGGCGATCTTTGCCTTCCCAACCGACCGGTCGTTTGGAGTTATACCAAGCGATCGATCCCAGACCGACAGCAGCAATAAAACCAACCACGAACACCAAGGGCAGGGCAAATTCAGAGATATTCACCGCTAATACATTCATACGCTTCGTTACCTTCCTAACACAGCATACATTTAGAGTACTACGACAGAGATCGCCCGTCCTCTATCAGAGGAAAGGTTTTGGCAACTCATGGGGGCAATCTGCCCGTTTCCGAGCGATCGCGCCCCGTCTCACTGCCGTTTGCCACTCGCGCCTGGCTTATTCTTCCGCTGATGCCTCGGGAGCGGGAGCAGCGGGTGCGGGGGGCGGCGGTGCCGGTGCGGGAGGAGGTGCCGGTGCTGGCGCGGGCGCTGGGGCAGGTGCTGGGGCGGGCGCTGGGGCAGGTGCTGGGGCGGGCGCTGGGGCGGGCGCTGGGGCAGGTGCTGGCGCTGGGGCGGGTGCTGGGGCGGGCGCTGGGGCGGGTGCTGGGGCAGGTGCTGGCGCTGGGGCTGGATCGGGCAACAGCGGTTCGGGTGCCGGGGGTTCGGGCACTGTATTGCCAGAGAATGGAGACGGTTCGGGAGCGGGTGAGGGAGTTGAAGGGGGAGGTGCGGGTGCCGGCGCCGGTGCCGGGGCGGGTTGCGGTCGGCGATTGGACGGAGCCGGGGCGGGTTGCGGCGCGTAATTGCGAGCCGGTTCGGGCGCGGGATTGCTGTAACCGCGATTGGGATTGCTATAGCCGCGATTGGGATTGCTGTAACCGCGATTGGAATTGCCGCGATAGCCTCGGTTGTCGTAACCGCGATCGCGATAGCCGCCGCTGGAATTATTATTGGATCGATCGCGTTGGGGAGATGCCGTGGTCGTGCGCTTGGCATCTTCGACAGGTTTGGCTTCGATGCTACCTTTGCGACCTTCGAGTTTGGGTAACTCGGCAAATTCCTTCACCGGCACTTTCTCGACAAACTCGACCATGACTTCGTGCCAGGCGTACGCCGCCGTCCCGCTACTGCCCCAGGTGGGCTTGCTATCGTCGTTGCCCAGCCACACGCCAGCGACCAATTGGGGAATGTAGCCGATAAACCACAGATCCCGCGCTTCGTCCGAGGTTCCGGTTTTTCCGGCAACCGGGCGATCGTTCAGGCGAGCCGTGCTTCCCGTACCGCTGTTAACGACATTTTGCAGCATCCAGGTCACGATCTCGGTGGTGGTTTTATCGATAACCCGCTTCGGTTCGAACCCGGCTTCGTAGAGAACTTCCCCTTTACGATTGGTAATGCGGGTAATGCCGTGAGCTTCGATATATTTGCCTCCAGCGGCGAGGGTGCCATAGGCGTTGGTCAGTTCCAGCAGGTTGACCTCCGACGCGCCCAATGCCAGGGAATAGGTGGGTTTGAGTTCCGATTGAATCCCCATTTTGTGCGCCATGTCAATGAGCGGATCGAAACCGACATCGAGCAAGACCTTCACCGCCACCACGTTGACCGAATGGGTGAGGGCGTCGCGCATCGAGATCCAGCCGCGATGGTTGCCGCCAAAGTTTTTCGGCTCGTAGCCGTCTACCTGAAACGGCGCGTCTTGATAGCCGTCGTACGGAGACATCCCTGAAGCGATCGCGGTAGTATAGACAAACCCTTTAAAGGTCGAACCGGGCTGTCGCTGTGCCTGGGTCACTCGGTTGAATTGACTGCCTTCAAAGTCCGTACCGCCCACCATGGCTTTAATTTCGCCATTGCGGGGGTCGATCGCCACGAACGCTCCTTGGGCAAAGTTTTCGTACTGACCGTCCTCTTCCACCACTCGTTCCATGACCTCGGTGGCGTGGCGCTGCCAGTCCAAATTTAGCGTCGTCTCGACGGTCAAGCCGCCCAATTCCAATGCTTCGGGCGAGACGTACTTGGGAATCTGCTTTTGAACGTAGGTGGTAAAGTAGGGGGCTTCAACCTCCAGGCGTTTGGGGAGGCTCGGCTTCAAATTCAACGGCTGTTGTCGGGCGTTTTCAGCCTCGACGGCGCTGATAAAATCGGCTTTCACCATGCGCTGCAAGACTAAATCGCGACGCTCTCGGGCTAAGTCCGGACTGACAGTGGGCGAATAGTCGCTCGGGGCGGCGGGTAAGCCTGCCAGGGTGGCGATTTCGGGCAGGGTCAGTTCGTCTAAGGGCTTGCTGAAATAGACCCACGCAGCATCGGCAACCCCGTAAGCGCCCGATCCCAAATACACTAAATTTAAATAGCGCTCCAGGATTTCTTCCTTGCTCATCTGCGCTTCGATTTTCTGAGCCAGACGGGCTTCTCGCAGTTTGCGCCGTAAGGTTGGTTCTTGGGTGAGGAACACCAGACGAGCCAGTTGCTGGGTAATGGTACTTCCCCCTTGCACCACTTCCCGCGCCCGGACGTTGGAGGTGAAGGCGCGCAGGATGCCCCGATAGTCGATGCCGTCGTGTTGGTAAAAGCGTCGGTCTTCGGCGGCGAGAAAGGCTTGAACGACCCGGTCGGGAATGTCGTCGATGTCGAGATTTTCCCGCGTTGCCGGTCCTTTTTGCTGCAAGATCGTGCCGTCGGCTGCCTTAATGGTTAAGGTGCGATCGCGCGCGAAGGTAAACACGTCGCTGACGTCGGGCAAGTTTTTTTCGAGAGAATGCCACGCGATTCCGAACGCGATCGTGCTTCCGCCGACGATAACCACTCCCGCACTCACCCAAGCAATCGGTTGTCGATACCAGGATCGGTTGGCGTGCCAAATTTTCAGTCGCTTTCTGTGTCGGCGTCTGGAGCGAATGGGTGTCGATTCGGATTGTTGTGCCATTAGTTGCACCCCTGTGGGCTGACTCTCGCTAGCGTCTCGAACGGGTGAATCGGTTCGCTCAGGTTCGTCGGGCGAGGGCGATTCGGACGCCGGGCGATCGCTGGCGGTCTCGGGTTCGACCGGTGTGGGGCGATCGGTTTCGGGGGAGGTGCCCCGAACGCTGTCGTTGCGCTTGGAAAAGAAATCAACCACGTCAAACCCTCAAATCAATTGAGATGAGCGCGGGACAAACAAACCCCAGTTTGCCCCAATTGTCAAACGCCTGCATGACCTAAAGCTAAGGCGGCGACCAGCATTCCCAGCACCAAAAACGGTTGGGCGCTGGCTTGATACTTTACGTCGTTTTCGAGGGGGTCGCGCATGAAGTACATATCTTGAAAGGTAATTTGGGGAATGACCAATAATAGGAGAATGGTGGCGTACAAATTCTCCTGGATGCCGATCAAGTAACCCGCGATCGCGGCTTGGAATAAATCGATGGTCAGCACGCAAATCCACGCCGCCGTTCCCACGCCAAACATGACGGGAAGGGAGTTCAAGCCCAATTGCCGATCGCCTTCGACGCTTTTGAAATCATTCACCACGGCAATCCCCAACCCGGCAATACTGTAAATCAGGGTCAGCACGACGATGGTGGAATTGAGATCGCCAAACAGGGCATGACCCGCCCACCAGGGAAGGGCGATGTAGCTCGCGCCCAGGGCGTAGTTGCCCAACCAGCCGTTTTGCTTCAGTTTCAACGGCGGTGCCGAGTAGATATAGGACAGCAGCGAGCCGCCGATGGCGAGGACGGTAATGGTGGGAAATTCGTGACCCGCCCATCGATCCAACCCGTAGGCAATGGCAATTCCCCCCAGAAGCAGCACCAAAATTTGTACCACCACTTGCGGCACCGAAATCGCACCGGAGGGGATGGGGCGATAGGGTTCGTTGATCGCGTCGATTTCGCGATCGTAAAAGTCGTTGAGGGTCTGGGTATAGCCGGTCAGCAACGGTCCGGAAAGCAACATGCACGCGGCGGCAACGGCGATGTATTCAAAATTCCAGCGAAATCCGCCAGAGGACGCCGCACCGCAGACCACGCCCCAAATTAGGGGAATCCAGGTGATGGGCTTCATCAGCTGCAATCGCAGTTTCAAAATCGATTGCTCGCCGGGGGATGCCCCTTTCATGCCCAGCATTTGCCGCGTTTTACCGCTGCGATCGCCTGGCTGTTCGGTGGGATTGGGAGAGGTTGGAGACTCAGACATGGACGGTAACTCGTCGTGAGTGGTCATGCACCATTGGTACTTTAGCGCTCGGCAAACGAAATGGTGAGATATCGATCTTGAAATTTAGCACTGGTGACCGCTTTGCCGCTGAGGGCGTCGGGCAGAAAAATGTTGCGTCGCTGGTCGCCTGCCTCAATGGTCACTTCCGGTCCGTATTGCATCAGTTTGACTTGTTTTTTATCGAAACCGGGCAGGAACAATCGGACTTGCCGTTTTTGTAAGTCTACGACAATCGGTTTGGGGGCATTCGCCGCTTGCCGGAAATCGGGCAGGGCGTCGATCGCGCTTTGCCAGCTATCGCCTTGGCGTTGGGGAATGGCGGCGGCGTTTAAGGGGGCAAACTCAGACGCGATCGCTTCGGGACTGTCGGCTCGGTTGAGCAAGACGCCACCGACGGTCAATCCCACCTGCTGGGCGCTGCCCCACCAATATCGCGCGGCAGCAATGGCGGCAGGATCGGCGGTGGTGACTAGATAGCCTGCCATCCGGTTGGGATCGGCGATCGCGCTTTTGCCTTCGTCGAGCAAACTATTGAGGCGATTGGTGGGTTCGGAAAAATCATTCTGCGACCAATCCACGTTTAACACGGCGTTGGTCGCCGGTTGCACGAAGGGCGAAAGGGCGCGACCCAAGTCGGAATCGGCAATCACTTGGCGAAAGCGGCGCAGGTACCAGCCGAAGATTTCGGGGGTGCCCAGAATTCGCAAGGTTTCTCGGGCGCTGGCACCGTCGTAGACGATCGCATCGTATCGACCGCTGGCGTTGTACTCTCGCACGGCATTCATCGACAGGGCAACGTCCATCCCCGGCAAAACGCCCAACTCTTGTCCGTACACTTCTTTAAAGAAGGGGGTGCGGACGTATTGCGCCTCGAGTTGCTTCACTTCTTCCCAACTCTTTTCCAATAACTGGGTCGTTTGAAATTGGACGGCGTGCAAGTTTGGCTCGATTTCTTGTGCCTCGGTTGCCACGGGGAGTCCTAACAGGCATTCCAAAACAGGCGCGCTCTCTTGAGAGGCGAATAAGACGCGCTGTCCTTGACTGGCTAAGCGTTTGGCTGCCGCGATCGCGATTGTGGTGCGACCCGTGCCGCCTTTGCCCAAAAAGGTTAAAATTAGAGCCATCTCAGTTTTTATCTGCCAACAGCAAAGATATCGCTATCGTTCGGGTTGCCGCACGAGGATTTGCGATTAGTCTCCTATCCTATCGATTGCGCCGAGAGCGCGCTACCCTTACCGGATCGATTGGGGGTCGCATCGACAGGGCAAGGGCAAGAAACGCGCGCGTCAGACGGATTCGAGTTCGTCTTCGAAAAACCAGGTCGAGAAGCGATTGTCGAATTTGACGACTACCCCGACGCCGCTACCGTCCACCATTTTGTATCCGGTAATCGTCCCGACTGGATTTTGCTTGATGGTGTCGATGGTCTGTTTCGACACGGACAACCGATCTCTGAGACGGCGGACTTTGACCTTCTGACCGACTTCCATTACACCTCAACTGAACAATCAATAAACCATCCCACAGTTTATCAGGGTTTTTCGGTCTATCGACCAAACCGAGATGAAGATTCGGGCGATTTCCCGGTGACGGCACGGTTGCAATTTCTGGGGGCGATCGCGCCAAAGCCCGCCAAAATGGGCTAATATTTGTCGCGTTAGCCTGAATGTCAACGAAGCGATTGCTCGGAAGAGCGAGGAACGGATCGATCGTGTTAGCCAAACGAATTTTGCCCTGTCTCGACGTTAAATCGGGGCGCGTGGTTAAGGGAGTGAATTTCGTCGATCTCAAGGATGCTGGCGATCCGGTGGAACTGGCGCGGGTCTACAACGAAGCGGGAGCCGACGAGCTGGTGTTTCTCGATATTACGGCGACCCACGAGGATCGCGACATTATTATTGACGTGGTCTATCGCACCGCCGAGCAGGTGTTTATTCCGCTAACGGTAGGGGGCGGGATTCAATCCTTAGAAACAATTAAAAAATTGTTAAGAGCCGGCGCCGATAAGGTCAGCATTAATTCGGCGGCGGTGCGCAATCCCGAGTTTGTCAACCAAGCCAGCGAGCGGTTTGGCAACCAGTGTATCGTGGTGGCAATCGACGCCCGCCGTCGCAGCGACCCGGATCGACCGGGTTGGGATGTGTACGTTCGAGGGGGTCGGGAGAATACGGGCAAAGACGCGATCGCCTGGGCGCAAGAAGTCGAGCATCGCGGTGCGGGAGAATTGCTGGTGACGAGTATGGACGCCGATGGCACCCAAGCCGGATACGATTTAGAGTTAACCCGTACCATCGCCGAACGAGTCGAAATTCCCGTGATTGCCTCCGGTGGTGCCGGGAATTGCCAGCACATTTACGACGCTTTGACAAGTGGTCGCGCCGAAGCTGCCCTGCTAGCTTCCCTGTTACATTACGGAAAGTTAAGCGTCGCCGAGATTAAACATTACCTGGGCGATCGCGGCGTCCCCGTGCGGGACAGTTTGCCTAAAACTCCCTAGTACAGCGAACTTCGCAGTATTTGACCGACCCCGGTGGTTCAGAAAAACGGATCGGGCAAGGGATGACTTTTTCAGAAATGATGTTAAAATATGTAAAGATTGATGAGCCGTTAATAAAAATCCTAATGTTTATTATTTTATTTGTCGTTATCGCCCTGGTTGCCTGGTCGCTGCACCTGATGCAGCAGGCAGTCGAGAATCGCGAATTTTCGCTGATGCTGGCAGGAACGTTGGTCGCCTCAGCCGCCGCCGCGATGATGACCGTTTACTTTCTCATGAACAACTACATGGGGTATGTCACCCAAGCGACCTCCTTTCCCAACGAGTTTTCCCGTTCGGCTCGCTCCGAACAACTCCACTGGGCATCGAATACGGGCGACTTTATGGAGACGGGACAGTCCTGGAAAAGTGCTCCCTCCCTCGATCGCTAGGGTCGATTCTCGCCACTCTCCAATTCAATTTCAAAAATTAGTCGATAAAGCCTTGACGAAACGATTGGGGTTAGGGCATTATAGTAAAGCACCTCAAGGGGCTATAGCTCAGCTGGTAGAGCACCTCAATGGCATTGAGGGGGTCAGCGGTTCGAGTCCGCTTAGCTCCATT
>CAYQUF010000212.1:0-7418 GCA_964420595.1 uncultured bacterium | reverse complement strand
GTGGGAATTGCCGATCGATTGGCAATGAAGCCGATACCTGAAAACTTGCAATGCCCACCTTCCCCTATCCAATCGCATTCATTTAGCGCTGTTGCAAAACAATGGTCGATCGCGCCGGAACCGACACCGAAGATTTACCCCGATACACGGTGCCGTGCTGGATAAACGTCGGTTTGTTCGTATCGATAATTTCGACCCATTCTGACGCTTGCAATCGCTCGGGAATGGCAAACTCGACCGTCTCGCCATTGGCATTCAAAAACAGCAAAAAGCTATCGTCGAGAATGCGTTCGCCGCGCCATCCCGGAGACGGAATTTCTTGTCCGTTCAAGAAAATGGCAATATATTTAGTCAGCGCATCCGTCCACTGTTTTTCCGTCATTTCAGTGCCATCGGGATTAAACCAACCGATATCGCTGACCCCCGACCCGTGAATGGCTCGACCTTGGAACCAATAGCGCCGTCGAAACACGGGATGCTGGCGTTGGAAGTGAATTAACTGGCGAGTGAATTCCAATAAATCGGCATTTTCTTGTTTCAAATCCCAGTTAAACCAAGCAATTTCGCTATCTTGACAGTAGGCGTTATTATTTCCCCCTTGCGATCGCCCCATTTCGTCGCCGCCAAGCAGCATCGGAACTCCCTGCGAGAGCATCAGCGTTACTAGGAAATTGCGTCGCTGTTTTCGCCGCAGTGCCAAAATGTCGGGATCGTGCGTTTCCCCTTCAATGCCGCAATTCCAAGAGCGATTGTGACTTTCGCCGTCGCGGTTGTCTTCGCCGTTGGCGAGGTTGTGCTTTTTGTTGTAACTGACGAGATCGTTGAGGGGGAATCCGTCGTGGGCGGTAATAAAATTAATGCTGGCGTGGGGTCGGCGTCCGTTCCCTTCGTACAGGTCGGAACTCCCGGTAAATCGATAGCCGAATTCTGCCAAACTGCTATCTTCACCGCGCCAAAAATCCCGTACCGTATCGCGATATTTGCCGTTCCACTCCGACCACAGCAGCGGGAATTTGCCCACCTGGTAGCCGCCTTCTCCCACGTCCCACGGTTCGGCGATCAGTTTCACATTCGAGAGGACGGGGTCTTGGTGGATGATGTCGAAAAACGCCGCCAGACTATCGACTTCGTACAATTCTCGCGCCAGCGCCGAGGCGAGGTCGAAGCGGAAGCCATCGACGTGCATATCCAGCACCCAATAGCGGAGACTGTCCATAATCAGCTTCAGGATTTGGGGGTGGCGGACGTTGAGGGAGTTGCCGCACCCGGTAAAATCCATGTAATATCGGGGGTCGTCTTCGACTAAACGGTAGTAAACCGCGTTGTCAATGCCGCGCAGGGAGAGGGTCGGACCGAAGTGATTGCCTTCGCCGGTGTGGTTGTACACCACGTCTAAAATCACTTCAATGCCGGCTTCGTGCAGGGTTTTGACCATCTGTTTGAATTCGCGAACTTGCTGCCCTTCTATGCCGCTGGCGCTGTAGCCGGAATAGGGGGCAAAATAGCCGATAGAGTCGTAGCCCCAATAATTGCGCAATCCCTTATCGACCAGGTGACCGGGACAGGCGTTGTAATGGTGAACCGGGAGCAATTCCACCGCCGAGATTCCGAGGGATTTGAGGTGGGCGATCGCCGCTGGGTGTGCCAGTCCCGCATAGGTACCGCGCAGGGAGTCGGGAACGTCGGGATGCAGCTTGGTGAACCCTTTGACGTGAGCCTCGTAGATAACGGTTTCGTGCCAGGGAATGTTCAAGCGGCGATCGCCTTGCCAGTCAAACGATTCGTCTACGACAATGCATTTGGGCATCATCTCGGCGTCGTCAAGCTCGGAGTAGAGCCGATCGTCGTTCGGTTCGCCCCACGGATAGCCGAAGATGGCTTCGCCGTATTTGAGATCCCCCGCGATCGCTTTGGCGTAGGGGTCGATTAGCAGTTTGTTGGGATTGAAACGGTGACCCCGTTCGGGATCGAACTCGCCGTGGACGCGATATCCGTAGCGTTGTCCCGGTTGGATGCCCGGTACGTAACCGTGCCAGATAAAATTGTAGTGTTCGTCGAGGGAAATGCGCGTTTCGCGATCTTGCTCGTCGAACAAGCACAGTTCTACGCGAGTGGCATTCTCGGAAAAGAGGGCAAAATTGGTGCCTTCACCG
The DNA here is from genome assembly GCA_964420595.1 of uncultured bacterium. Taxonomy (GTDB): domain Bacteria; phylum Cyanobacteriota; class Cyanobacteriia; order Cyanobacteriales; family Geitlerinemataceae; genus CAYQUF01. The sequence goes on along the minus strand of CAYQUF010000212.1, from coordinate 5,265 downwards.
TCCCATTTCGCGCCGAGGGGATGGGCGTAACCGGGCCAGAGTTCGAGTGTCATATTAAGGCGAACGAGTGAGTTGTGCGATAGGGTCTTGCCGGGGTTTGGCTGCGATCGGACAATAGAATCGAGCCGCCCCAGCTGCATTAGTTAGATGTTTAACAGATTAAATTATGTCTGCTTCGTCCGGTCGCTATCAAAGTCGATTATTTAACTTTATCGCCCGCCAGTCGCGTCAGTTGGGCGATCGCGTCGGACAAGCGGCGCGCCATCTCAAAGTTACGCTGACTTGGGGGGCACAGCTTTTAATTTATCCGATTTACGCCATCTTCGAAACCGCGCGATCGGTGGGTCGGCAAATGGGGGGTGCCCCGCCAGCCCAGGAAACGGCACAATTGGGATCGCAAGAGTCTGCCCCCGCAGAGTCAGTGGCAGATCCCGCACCCCCGACGCGATCGCCCCTTCCCCCCGCCGACGCACCGATCCAGCACGTCCTCGACATTGCCGAACTCAGCGCCCGTCCCGATTTGGAGGCGAGCCAAACTGCCCCGATCGCTCGGTTGAAGGCGACGCTGCAATCGTTGCGGGGCAAGTCCGCCAATCGCATTCGCGGCATTGCCAGCCTGTGTCAAACCCGAGGGTTGGTGTTGGTGGACGAGGACAACGGAATTCTCGACGTTCTCGATGCGGTGCAGCAGGATCTGTTGCAGCAATATATTCTCGATGAGGTGGCGGCGTACTGGCAGCAGTGGCGCGCGGCGGGAGGCGATCCGGCGTTCCCCCCGATTCGCTGGCTGCGACGGGCGATCGCGTGGGTGCAATCGACCCCAGCGGCGAAGGCATTGCCGCAATTTCCAGAACCGACTGCGGCTCCGGCGCTACCGCGTTTGAACTGGCAGCGATTCGTGCCCCAGCGGGCGATTGCTATGGCAGATCGGGCGATCGCGCGGTTGGAAACTCGTACGGGGCTGCGGGTGCAATCTCGCCCTCTGGCGAACCGAGTCGGCGAGGAAACTGGAATGTCTGCGGATGCCGATCCCGCAGGTCAGACCCCCTCGCTGCGGATTCAAGGGTTGATTCGAGCGGCGATCGATTACTTTTTCGGACGACCGCCAGCCAGCGTGATGGGGGATACGGAGGATCTGGGGCGCGATCGCGCGGTGGCAGGAAATCCGGATGGTGCCTCGCTTCCGGCAGCAAAACCATCGGAAGAGGAACTCGACGATCCCTGGCTGACTATGGATGACTTGTTCGCAGCGGGGACAACGAGCGCACCGAGTGCGGAGCCTGAGTCGGCGGATGCGGTTCCGTCTCTAGCGGGGAAATCGCCTGCCCGCCGCCAGCGGTTGCCCCAAGGCAAAAGTATAATTTTTTTACACCAAAGCAAAGATTTTGTCAAGGGGTGTTTGAATTCAGTTCAAGCCGTCCTCCCAGCGCGACCGGACGGCAACGCGATCGCCCCTCAATCTCCAGGAAAAGTCGTTCCAACGGCACCAGCCGGGGTTCCCAGTCCCGCCAGTGCCCCCCGGTGCGATCTGCAATCCCATGGCGATCGCGCCGATCGCCCCAGCGAGGTGGAGTCCCAACCGCCAGCCTCCGACTGGGTAGACGCCGAAGCCACCGCCGTCGGTTACGTCAAACATCCCCTCGAACGCCTGCTTGAAGGGTTCGATCGCCTGGCATTGTGGATCGAGCGAGCGATCGTGAAACTGTGGCAGTGGATACGCGCCCAGGTGTCGGGGCGATCGCTGTAGCAAGCGTCCCGGATTTCGATATTATAGTGAAGTTGTCTCGCTCGTGAGGCAATTGTACTTGTAGTGTCCTCGATCCCTGGAGAGATTTGCTATGGTAACCCTCAAAATCGTTGTCTCGATCGTGATTGCTTGCTTTATCGGTTTGTTTATTTTCGGATTTTTATCGAACGATCCGTCTCGCAACCCGAATCGGCAGGATATGGAATAATAAGTGTCGCATTCCGTCCCTGGCTGCGATCGGGGCGTGGTTTGCCGTGCTTGCCAGCCTGGGACGCAGGATCTGCCGGAACTTCTTGTAGGGCGGTTGAGGTCGTGAGTCCGGGCTGTATATTCGACCGATTTTGGTAAAATATGCCCTACCCGGACTTGCCCCCCCAACCGCCTTCCATCGTTCGTACGCTCCCGTCTGAGTCCGTTCCTACGGCTTCTCCACAAGGGGAGGAGTCCCTGAGCTTTTCAATTTCGTCCGACAAGCGGGTTGCGCCGCCGCAAGCGAGTCCGCAGTTGGAATTTGCCTCCCAATCGATCGAGCGATCGCCCCAAACGCGCGCCCCCCTTCAACGTCGCGAAATTTCCCGACCGTCGGCTGCCCTCGAAGACGACAGTTCGCCGATTCCCAGCACCGATCTGCCCACCCCCGAAGTGCCGGATGTCTTGGCGCGGGATCCGCTCACGGGGAATGCGATCGAGACGGTCAATCCCGCTCCCCTGTCTGATATTGGAACTGAAGCTGAATTAGAGAGATCCCCCGACCGCTCGCGCGAGGTTGGCACCGAACCCGAGTTAGAAAACACCGCTTCCGTACCGGACGATCGCGCTGAGATCGAAAGCGTCCAACCTGCCGAAGTTGCCGTATCGCCCCAGCCGCAACCCTCTCCGAATATAGCGAGCGATCGCGCCGACGCCGAAATCGCTCAACTCCCCGATATCCCCGACGAACTCGACCTCGAACTGCCGCCGCACCTGCCGAGCGATCGCGCCGAAGATACCTGGAACGTCGAACCGCCAACCGTTTCGCCCCCCGAACCCTCGACCGAACCCTCCTTACCAATTGTCGAAACCGACGACACGCCGCCCCGACTGGGACGCCGACCGCAGGGCGACCCGTTTGAACTGCCCCCTCCTCCCACCGCACCGCCCGAAGATACCACGGGAATCGCCTTCGAACCCGAAGACGTCATCGAAATTTCCGCCCGCGAGCAGCAGTTCGACGAACAACAGCAAATTTTCACCGCCGAAGGCGACGTTCTGATGCGGTTTCGCGGTGCCGTCCTCGACGCCGACTGGCTGCAAGTCAACTTGCTGACGCGAATGGCTCTGGCTGAAGGCAACGTGGCGCTGACCCGAGGCGAACAAGTGCTGCGCGGCGAGCGATTTCGCTATAACTTCGTGCAAGAAACCGGCACCGTCTATAACGCCCGAGGCGAGGCTTACTTTCCCACCTCGGGTGCTGATTTTGCCACCACCTTACCCACCGACGTCACGGCGGGAGTGACGCGCGATCGTCCCTTGAGCGATCGCATCATTGCCAACCAACCCCCCCAACAGGTGACCAGTACCGGTGGCATTACCCTCGGCGGCGGTGCGGGACGGGGATTTGGCGGCGTCGGAGACAGCGGTACCATCAATCGCATCCGGTATGAAGCCGAGCAGATGCAGTTCTACCCCGGCGGCTGGGAAGGGGAGAACGTGCGGCTGACCAACGATCCGTTTTCGCCTCCCGAATTGGAAGTTCGCGCCGACCGCGCCACCTTTACCCGCCTGTCGGAATTGCGCGACGAAATTCTTACCGAAGATCCGCGCTTGGTGTTCGATGGCGGCTTTGCGCTGCCGATTTTAAAGCGGCGAGTGATTATCGACCGACGGGAGCGAGATCCCTCCATCGTGCAATTCGGATTCGACGAAGAAGAACGGGGCGGTTTCTTTCTCGAACGCACCTTTGAGGTGATTAATACCCCAACCGTCCGCTTTCAAGTCACGCCCCAATATTTCGCCCAACAAGCCTTCGATTTTAATGATTTCTTCTCGCCGCAACAATTCGGCGCGAAAGCGGATCTCAATGTCATTCTCTCCCCCCGCACGACCCTCGAAGCCAGCGGAACGCTGACTAACCTGAATATCGGCAATCTCGATCTCGACGACGAATTGCGCGCCAGCGTGCGACTGCGGCAACTGGTGGGCGACCACACCCTCACCAGCGAATTCAGCTATCGCGATCGCCTGTTTAACGGCTCCCTCGGCTTCCAAACCGTGCGCAGCAGTATCGGACTGGTGCTGACCTCTCCCGTGCGGCAATTGGGCAATACTGGCATCAATTACAGCTACCAAGTCGGCTACAACCACGTCAGAGCCGATACCGATCGCCAGGAGTTGCTCGAACCATTTTTCCTGCGCGACGACAACCTCGCCACCCTCGATCGCTATCAAGCCAGTATGGCACTCAATCGCGGCTTTAACCTCTGGCGCGGCAACGCCCTTCCCGCTACTCCAGAGGAAGGATTGCGCTATACCCCCCGTCCCGTGGTGCCTTACGTGAATCTCTCCCTGGGATTGCGCGGCGTTGCCAGTTTCTACAGTAATGGGGAGGAGCAAAACTACATCACCCCGAGCATCGGCGTTAGCGGTCAGTTCGGTCACTTCTCGCGCAAGTGGCTCGATTACACCGCGTTTAGCTTGCGTTATGCCGAAACCATCGGCTCGGGAGAATCGCCCTTTTTCTTCGATCGCGAGGTGGATCGCCAGCGACTCTCGTTCGGCTTGACCCAGCAGGTTTACGGACCGTTTCGCGTCGGGTTCGAATCCTCGGTTAACCTAGACTCGGGAGAGTCGATCAGTACCGACTACATCATCGAATACTCTCGGCGCAGTTACAATATTGCCCTGCGCTTTAACCCCCAACAGGAAATCGGCTCGATTTTGCTGCGGGTGAACGACTTTAACTGGAGTGGCGGAACGCGACCGTTCGATACCGACGTGCGATCGGTGGAAGGAGGCGTCGTCCGCGATGAGTAAGATAAGGGCGGGGCGCGATCGATGCGGGTGCCACAATGACATCACCGACACCGGAGATCGTGGCGGCAGAAGCAGCCGCTTTACTGGTTCACTATAGTTTCGACATGGGAGATGCCACCGTCGAAGCCACGATCTCCCGTTGGCTGCGCGAGTTTCCGGCGGATTGGATTCGTTTGGCGGCGATTGAAGCGCTCTATCAAGGTCGCTACAAGATCGTGTCCGTCCGGCAGATTTTATCGCTGTGGCAGCGTCGCGATCGACCCCACTGTCACTTTAATTCCGATTTCGAGCGATTGGTCTGCCGCGATGTCAGCGATCGCCTCACGCAACAATGGGAAACCACCCTAGACTCGAGTGACGATCGCCCCTCCCAATCCCCTTCGCTTCCGACCCCCTCTCCCATTATGGAATGGGGGAAAGCTCCCCCCGCACCGGATCGGCAAAAGCCTTTACCCGAACCCTCTGCAACGCCGACGCTCCCCGAACCGCCACCGCCAGAGAGCGCC
>CAYQUF010000211.1:0-7509 GCA_964420595.1 uncultured bacterium | reverse complement strand
CCGCTCAAGATGTAGAGCATCATAACCTAGAAACCGCCGCTCCTTAACCCCCACCTCGGAACAGGTGGGGGAATGCGTCGCTATTTTTGTTCAAAGTCGCGATCGCGATTTATTTAGCCGCAGCCGCCTGCTGAGCCATTGCCGCTTTCAGCGTTTCCGCCTTGTCCGTTTGTTCCCAAGGCAGGTCTAAGTCGGGACGACCGAAGTGACCGTAAGCCGCCACATCTTGATAGAACCGACCGTCGCGTCGAGACGGCGTGGTTTGTAGGTTAAACGCTTTGATAATGCCAGCCGGACGCAGTTCAAAGTGTTGCTGTGCCACTTCGAGCAAGCGATCTTCATCGACCTTACCCGTGCCGAACGTTTCGATCATCATGCTGACCGGACGCGCCACGCCGATGGCATAGCTTAGCTGCACCTCGCATTTTTCTGCCAAACCGGCTGCCACGATGTTTTTCGCCACGTAGCGAGCCGCATACGCCGCACTGCGATCCACTTTGGTGGGATCCTTACCGGAGAAGGCACCGCCGCCATGACGGGAATAGCCGCCGTAGGTATCGACGATGATCTTGCGACCGGTCAAGCCGGAATCCCCTTGAGGACCGCCGATGACGAACTTGCCCGTGGGGTTGACCAAGAAGCGAGTGCGATCGTCGGGTTTGATGGCGATATCGGCGAACATCGGCTGCACTACGGCTTCCCACAGGTCCGCCTTAATCTTGGCTTGGATGGCGTCGTTATCGCTCAACTCGCCGATGGACGGCGCGTGTTGGGTCGAAACCAGAATCGTGTCGATGCCGACGGGTTTGCCATTCTCGTAGAATACAGATACCTGAGTTTTGCCGTCGGGACGCAGGTAGGGCAGTTCGCCGGTTTTGCGCACCGCAGCGAGTCGGCGCGAGATCCGGTGGGCGAGGCTGATCGGCAACGGCATCAGTTCGGGAGTTTCGTCGCAGGCAAACCCGAACATCAACCCTTGGTCGCCCGCACCGATGGCGTCGAGTTCTTCTTCGCTCGCCGATTCGCGGGATTCGTGGGCGCGATCGACCCCTTGGGCGATATCCGCCGATTGCTCGTCCAGGGCGACCAAGACGGAACAACTGTCGGCAGAAAAGCCGTTGGTGGCGTCGGTGTAGCCGATCTCGGCAATTTTCTGGCGGGCAATATCGACGTAGTTGAGGGCGGCGTTGGTGGTGATTTCGCCCGTGATCAGCACTAAGCCGGTATTAACCACGACCTCAGCGGCAACGCGGCTGCTGGGATCTTGGTTGAGGGCGGCATCTAAAATTGCATCGGAAATTTGATCGCAGATTTTATCGGGATGTCCCTCGGTCACGGATTCGGACGTGAATAGATAGCGTTGGTTCAACGATTGTTCCTCCTTCTCGTACATCTAGCCCCCATCACCATACAGACTTTTCTGTATAGGCGGCAACCTGAGCGGCAATTGGGGGCAAATTAGGCTGTCGCTCTATCTTAGAGCAGTTGAATCTGGTCGAGCTGAGAAATGACCGCATTTGCCTGCTCCAGGTGGGCGGCTTCTGGCGTTCCCCAGCAAATGCCAATGCACCCTGCGGCGCCCGCTCGGCGTGCCATCTCGATGTCGGCGGCTGAATCGCCTACCATTAGGGCGCGATCGCTTTTGACGCCTAAAGCTTGACACGCTTGCACGAATAGGGACGGATCGGGTTTGCTCGGTCCTTCATCGACCCCCATGTACATTTGGATGTAAGCGTCGAGTTGGTAGCGAGCCACGAAATCTCGCACCCGTTCGGTGGTGTCGGCGGAGAGGATGCCCAGTTTCAAGCCATGGTCGGACAGCGATTGCAGCACTTCTAGGGATCCGACGAATAAGGGCGAGGGATCTGCTTGTGCCAGCACGCGATCGGCTTCTTCAAAGGCTTGACGGGCAATGGTCAGCGATTCCCACCAGCCCCGACCGGTTTCAGCCACGTAAGCGGCAGCAGCAATTAAATTTTCGTGGCGGCTGCCCACGGCGAGCAAGCTGGTGGGATCGAAGCGATCGCCTTCGAGTCCATATGCCATCAGCATCGCTTCGCCCGCACCGGGGATTTGGGCATCGACCAGGCGCGATCGCTTTTGTCCCAACACTCGCAACAGCGCTTCGGAATCGGCTAAGGTGCCATCTTTATCGAACAGAATTGCTTCAATATTGTCAAAGGCGATCGCCCCACAGCGAATTGCAACCAAGACCCCTAACTCCAACGCACGACATCTGAAAGTTCAAACAAAAAAAAGAGGGGTCTTCCCTCTTTCGGCAACCAGCTAGGTTGTGGCTTCAAACCGCCAAGCCAGTTGCGCTCGGTCGATCGCGATTATTCGATAGCACCGATCGCTTCGTCTTCCTCTTCTCGGGCAGCTTGCTCGGCTTGGGCGGCTTCTTTGCGCGCCTTGAGCTGCTCTCGATATTTGGCAGCCATTTCTTCGGCTTTCTCGTAAACCAGCTCCGGATTCTTGACCATGTCGCCGGGTTCGGGTTCGAGCTGCTTGGTCGAGAGGGAGATCCGACCCCGTTCGGCATCGAGGTCGATAATCATGACCTTCAATTCGTCATTAACGTTGAAGACGCTATGGGGTGTATCGATGTGGTCGTGGGAAATCTCGGAAATGTGGAGCAATCCGCTGACGCCGCCGATATCGATAAAGGCACCGTAAGGCTTGATTCCGCGTACCGTACCGACCACGACTTCTGCCACTTGCAGACCGCTCATCTTGTGTTCGACCAAAGCCCGTCGGTGGCTGAGGACGAGGCGATTGCGCTCTTCGTCCACCTCTAAGAATTTTAAGGGCAAATCTTCGCCGACGAGTTCTTCTTTTGGCTTGCGAGTGCTGATGTGGGAGCCGGGAATAAAACCGCGCAGTCCCTCGATGCGAACCAGGGCACCGCCGCGATTGGTGGCAAATACCCCCGAGCGAACCGTGGCGTCTTCTGCTTGTAACTGTCGCACTCGTTCCCAAGCTCGCATGTACTCGATCCGACGAATCGAGAGGGTTAACTGCCCGTCTTCGTTTTCGTCGGTGAGGATGAAAAATTCTCGGGTTTCGTTGGACTGCAGGACTTCGTCGGGATTATCGACCCGGTTGATTGACATCTCCTGCAGCGGAATGTAGGCGGCAGTTTTAGCACCGATGTCAATCAGAGCGCCCTTGGGTTCGAGACTAAACACGGTCCCGGCTACGACATCTCCGGGACTGAAATGGTAGTCATACTTATCGAGGAGGGCAGCAAAATCTTCGTGGGTGAATCCAACATCTCGAGTCGGTGGTTTCTGATTGACCATGCGTATTGTTTCCTAGGACTGAGTCTCCGTAATGAACTGTAGTTAACTGTGCCTCCAAATTGGCAAGCGTTACAGATTTCGATCGCCCAGTTGAGTTGACTTGGCTCAAAATCTTGTGTAAAAGCTAAGTAGATCTAGCTTCTCACAATCGCGATGCCATGCCCGCTATTGCCGAGTGGGAGGAAGATTTAGACCGTTTGAATTGAGGCTCCCCTACTCGGGAGTTCGTGGGGACAAATTCGCCGCACTGACGCTGAAGAGTAGGGATAGCACTCCGATCTTTGATTATCAAAGTTTGTTACAGTTTTGTCTACCTACTTCATCATAAATCGACATTATAAATCGATCGCCTCTCCTCAGTAGTAGAGGATTTCAGCGGCTTGCACGGTGGTTGAGCCCACTCGGGCAGGGGCGAGGCACACATAACCTCAGATTTTATATTATACACCAAATCCAGTCGCTGTAAATTTTTTTTTCGCCATTAGGAAGGGGCGATACACGAGGCTGAGGTTTGGCGGGGGGCGCTGGTGGGATCGGCGCGATCGCTTTGAAGCCGCTCTAAGGTTTCGACAAAATCGCGAATGCCCTGAAACTGTCGGTACACCGAGGCAAACCGCACGTAGGCGACCTCGCTGATCGGCTGCAATTGCTCGAGTACCAATTCGCCAATTTCAGCCGTACTCACCTCCCGCACCGCTCGCTGCTGTAGTTGCGCTTCAATGTCATCGACCAAGGCGTCGAGTCGAGCCATGGGGACGCCGGTTTTCTCGCAAGCCCGAACGATACCGTGCAAGAGTTTGGAGCGATCGAACGGTTCGCGCTGACCGTTGCGCTTGATTGCCGTGACGGGAACGAACTCAATTCGCTCGTAAGTGGTAAAGCGACGCTTGCACCTCAAACACTCTCGCCGACGCCGCACGCTCTGACCGCTTTCTGCCGATCGCGACTCGAGGACGCGGCTATCGGTATGTTGGCAGAAAGGACACTGCATGAATTCAGCCCTTTAGTTCAAAAGCAAATTATCTCAAAACTCGAAATTATTGTAACGGGATCGAAGTCGGTGTGTCGATCGCGCGCCAATCGTAAAGTCCACTCGCCAAACCTCACTTCACCAGCGGGTTCGACGAGTGGCAGAATGTCACGGATTAGGGAAAAATCCCTACCAACGGACTACTGACCGATTTTGGGCGGCTGCCGAAAGGCGATTGCAAAGAATAGCAATCCGATGGTTAGAGCCAAGATCAGAATGTAAATTGCACTTTCCATAACAAGAGTTCCTCAAGCAGTCAACTGATTTATTCTCAGTTTATCAACGAAACATTAACAACGGCTTAACGAGCCGACCGATCGCATCGGTATTCGAGCTGTTAAGCCGCTGCCACGCAGGACGAAAACGCCAACTGTTAGATCGCTTCTTCCCGACGGGTCGTGGTATCGCCCACTTTCTGGAAGATGCCGAATTCGACTTGTTCTTCGATATCGGCTTCAATACCGGCAAACACGTCTCGGAAGATGGTACGAGATCCGTGCCAGAGGTGACCGAAGAAGAACAGCAGCGCGAAGACTGCGTGTCCGAAGGTAAACCAACCGCGAGGACTGGTGCGGAACACGCCGTCAGACTCTAAGGTTTCGCGATCGAATTCAAACGGTTCGCCCAACTGTGCCTTGCGCGCGTAGCGCTTCACCAGTGCGGGATCTTCAAAAGTTTGGCCGTCGAGCTGACCGCCGTAGAAGCTGACCGTCACGCCTTTTTGCTCGAAGCTGTATTTCGATTCGGCACGACGGAAGGGAATGTCAGCGCGAACGACGCCATCTTTGTCGGTCAGGACGACTGGGAAGGTTTCGAAGAAGTTCGGCAGGCGACGAACGCTCAGTTCGCGACCTTCGGCATCTTCAAACACCGGGTGACCCAACCAACCTTGGGCGATGCCGTCGCCTTCGTTCATCGGACCGACGCGGAACAGACCGCCTTTAGCGGGGTTGTTGCCGATGTAGTCGTAGAACGCCAGTTTTTCGGGAACTTCCTCCCAAGCTTCTTGACGGCTCAAGCCGCGATCCATTCCCGCTTGCACGCGGCGATCGATTTCTTGTTGGAAATAGCCGCTATCCCACTGGTAGCGGGTCGGACCGAATAATTCGATCGGGGTTGCCGCACTGCCGTACCACATGGTTCCGGCGACGACGAAGGCAGCGAAAAAGACCGCTGCAATACTGCTAGACAGAACGGTTTCGATGTTCCCCATCCGCAAGGCTCGATACAGCCGTTCTGGGGGTCGTACGGACAGGTGGAACAATCCGGCAATAATGCCGACAATACCGGCGGCGATGTGGTGGGCGACGATGCCGCCAGGGTTAAACGGATCGAATCCTTCCGGTCCCCAGGCTGGCGCGACGGGTTGAACGCTGCCGGTGAGTCCGTAGGGGTCGGACACCCACATTCCCGGACCGAATAAGCCGCTGAGGTGGAAGGCTCCAAAGCCAAAGCAGAGCAGACCGGACAAGAACAGGTGAATGCCGAACATTTTGGGCAGGTCGAGTGCCGGCTCGCCGGTGCGCGGATCTCTAAAGAGTTCTAAATCCCAATAGACCCAGTGCCAGCAAGCGGCTAGGAACAGCAGACCCGCCAACACGATGTGGGCGGTGGCGACGCCTTCAAACGACCAAAAACCGGGTTCGACTGCGGTTTCGCCGGTAATGCTCCAACCGCCCCAAGAATCGGTAACGCCCAGGCGAGCCATGAACGGCAGGACAAACATACCTTGCCGCCACATGGGGTTCAGGACGGGGTCGCTGGGATCGAAGATCGCCAGTTCGTACAGGGTCATCGACCCAGCCCATCCTGCCACGAGGGCAGTGTGCATCAGGTGTACGGCAATCAGGCGTCCTGGATCGTTCAAGACGACTGTGTGTACGCGGTACCAGGGTAGTCCCATTGACTACGCTCCTCCTCGATAAGTTACGTGGTGATTCAACGCTTTTTTTATGGATTCATCTGCCAGTGAGTATCTGCGGTCGGTCGGCAAGTCGATCGATCTCGCGATTCCGACTCGCAGGGCAGGGATGCTGGTAAGATGAAGTTTATCTTAAGAAGTGTATCGATTGTGAGACCGGATTGCAAGCTAGCGCAATTTTTAGTGACGGGTTCGGGTAACGCTCAATGGCTAGCTGGCGAGCGATCGCCTATTCGATCCCGCTTCCGGTTTGGCAGACGGTGGTTGCCGAACACAGGCGATCGAGGACGCGATCGGCACTAATCAGGCGCTTGAGGGTGACCTGACCGATGGCGTTTTGCGCGGATGGATGGGCGTTGAGGGGTTTGACTTCCACCATCAGCACGGGATCTTCGACTCGATAGAGCCACATTTTTTCGCTTTTTTCGACCAAACACAGGTCCAGCCGTTCGATTTGGGGCGCTCGCCGCCAGGCGGTTTCGTTCCACAGACCTTCAGCGCCCCACACTCGGGTCACCGTCCATCCGTCAGATAAAAAGAAGTATTTCACAGATTGCTCTAACACGCGCTGAGTTGAACTTGCGGCTGCATTGGCACGGGTCGGTTCGAACGCACGCGAAGCGATCGAATCGACGTGCCTGGATCGAAAGCGATCGCCACTCTCGACCCAATTCACTATTCAAGCATGAGGGAGCGCTGTCAAGGCAAATTTGAGAGAAACTCCGATCGCGCGCGCCGGTCGATTAGCGCGAGGGGCGAGTTTTGGCGGCGGGAGGGCGAGATTGGGCGGTGGCGGATGACTCGACAACCCACCGACCGGTTTTGGGATCGCGATAGGTGATGAAGGGGTTGGATTTTAATGGGGTTGAATTTCTAGCTCGGATCATGGGGGTTCCAACTGAAATCGGGCGGGACAGATCGCAGGGTCGCAATGGCTCGGGAACGCTTTCCCGATTGCCTAGGCGAACAAACCTGACCTAAACGTTGCTATTAGCCATCTATCATGCCGCAGTATGGGGATCTTGGGGATAGGGGGTCTAACCCAATTTCGCGGGGGAGGATCGGTTCGCAAGTGATATTTCCCTCGATTTGGGGATAGGGGGAGCCGGGGATAGGGAGATAGGGGAAAATTTGTCAGTTCTACCCCCTTGTGTGGTGACGATGACAATCGAGCATTTCCCGGACTGATGAGGTACGCTGCCCTATTGCCTGTTGCCTGTTGCCTGTTGCCTTCCTCAACCGATGGCAGGTAAGGG
>CAYQUF010000210.1:0-7576 GCA_964420595.1 uncultured bacterium | reverse complement strand
AAGCGTTTACTACAAACTTTAGCGATATCCCAATAGGCGAGTGGCATTTAAAATCGCTAGTAACGCTACGCCAACGTCGGCGAATACTGCTCCCCACATGGTGGCAATTCCAATCGCACCTAGACCGATAAACAATGCTTTAATTCCCATGGCAAAGCCGATATTTTGCCAGACAATGCGATAGGTTTGACGCGCAATTCGCACGGCTTGCGGTAACTTCGATGGCGCGTCGCTGGCAATGACGGCATCCGCTGTTTCAATGGCGGCATCCGAACCCAATCCTCCCATGGCAATGCCAATATCGGCACGTGCTAAAACGGGAGCGTCGTTAATGCCATCGCCGACATACGCGACTTTACGATCGCCTCTTAAAATTCCCTCCAATGCCGTGACTTTATCTTCGGGTAACAAGTTGGCGCGATAGTCGTCTAATCCCAGTTTATTCGCAATTTTCGCAGCGATTAAATCGTTGTCTCCCGTTAGCATTACCGCGCGATCGATTCCCAATTCTTGCAACTGATGGATTGCTGGTGCGGCATCTTCTTTAATGTCGTCTTCGATGGAAATATAGCCGATGTAATTGCGATCGACGACTAAGTGCGCTACCGCACTGTCGAGTTGGCAAACAGAGCGATCGTGGTCGATGTTTTCGCGGTGCAAGAGGCGATCGTTTCCGGCTAATACCGATTTTTCTAACACGTTGGCGCGAATGCCGTGTCCCGAGATTTCTTCGTAATTGCTGATTTCATTAAAATCGATCGCCTCGCCGTAAGCGTCGCGAATGGCTCTGGCAATGGGATGGTTGGAATGTGCTTCAACTTTTGCCGCTGTTTCCAAAAGTTCGTCCGATGAATAGCCGTTATGGGTAACAATTTGATTCACTGCAAATACGCCTTTGGTCAGCGTTCCGGTTTTATCAAAAACGACGGTGTTAATGTCTCGCAGCGTATCGAGGAAGGTCGAACCTTTAACCAAAATTCCCTGTTTCGCGGCACAGCCAACGCCGCCAAAGTAGGCGAGGGGAATGCTAATGACTAAACCGCAGGGACAGGAAATGACCAGAATCACTAAGGCTCGATAGACCCATTCCTGGGAGGTTGCGCCGGGAATGACCAATGGCGGAATCAGTGCTACCAGTAACGACAATCCCACCACAATTGGCGTATAAATTCGAGCGAATTTGGTGATGAATTTTTCCGGTTTGGCTTTCTTGCTGCTGGCGTTTTCAACTAGATCCAGAATTTTGGCAATCGACGATTCTCCAAATAGTCGTGTGGTGCGAATTTTTAGCAATCCCGACTGATTGATGCTTCCGGCTAAAACGCGATCGCCTGCCGTTACTCCCTGCGGCACCGATTCCCCAGTTAATGCCGATGTATCCACCTGGGAAGTCCCGTCCAAAACTTCGCCGTCGAGGGGAACTTTTTCGCCGGGTTTGACTAAAATGGTTTCGCCAACTGCCACGGTATCTGGGTCAACGGTTTGCACTTCGCCGTTAATATATAAATGTGCCGAATCCGGACGAACTTCGAGCAGGGATTGAATCGATCGCCGCGATCGCGAGACGGAGAATTCCTGAAACATTTCCCCGATATTAAAAAATAGCATAACTCCGGCGGCTTCGGGCAATTCCTGAAGGGCGATCGCACCCAGAGTCGCTACCGTCATTAAAAAGTTCTCGTCGAAGATTTCTCCTTTGAGAATATTCCGTCCCGCCGTTGTCAGCACCGTCCAGCCGCTGAGGAAATAAACGGCAAGAAAGACTAAATATTCCCCGATCGCTCCCGGGGTCGAACGTAAAGAATCTTGAAAAATTAATCCTAGAACAAATAACGCGATCGCCCCAGCCAATTTTAAAATCGGCATAGATCGATACAGCGGTGTCCCCTCAGATTTCGACCCGCGATCGTTGGAGCCGTGGCAACTGCAACAGCCGGATTGTTGGCGGAGATCCTCGCTCATTCTGACTCCTTGGATTCGTCAATCGATATACATGAACGGTTGCTCAGATATTAACAAACCCTGCGCGATCGTGCCAATTTTCCAGTTGGAATGCCAAGGGAGTACAGCGGTCACCTCTCGACTAAGCTATAGGGACAGCGATCCAAACCGGGGGGTTTACCCATGTCGCCTCCATCCGATCCATTCATCCACCTCGAAATTAACGTTCGTGCCTCAAATCCCCATTTGCTCGACGGTTTAGACCATTGGCTGCAATTGGGACTGCTCTCGGAAAGACAGGTGAGGCGATTGTGTCGAACCTATTTCACCTGTGCGGTGCCAGACATTCAAGCGGTCGAATCCCCCGCAGCGGTCGCCACTCCAACCCCGGCTCCCACTCCGACCCCGACCCCAAAGCCAGCACCAAAGGAATCGCAAATCTCGAAACTGTGGCAATCCTTGGTCGCCGAATTCAGCGTGCGTTGGTTGCTGTTTCTCGGCGTTTTCCTGGTCATCCTCTCGTCTGGGGTCTTAGCCGCAAGCCAGTGGGAACGGTTTCCCGCCGCCGCACAGTATTTGGTGTTATTGGGATATACGGCATTATTTTGGGGTGCGAGTCGGTGGACGCAACCGCGACCCAATTTAACCCTCACCCACCAAACCCTCCGCATTGCCGCATTATTGCTGGTTCCGGTCAATTTTTGGGCAATGGACGGGTTTCACCTGTGGAACTCACCCGTGGGATGGGTCGCCATTGCGATCGCCACGCCAATTTTAATTCTACTCACCCGGCAGCTCTTCGCTCGCTCCCCCATTCGCCAACCCTATAAAAATCCCCTATTTCTAGGAATCCTACTCCTCAGCATTCTGCATTGGGGATGGGATCTGCCGAATGTTGCCGTTATCGCCAGCTACATCGGTACCGTCGCCACCGCCATCGCCACCTTTTACCGCCATCGCCGCGACAGCGATGACAGTCCCAAACGTCAAATCGCTGCCATTACCGAAACTGCGATCGCACTTTACGCCATTGCGATTCTGCTCGGACGTGCCATTTTTATTGAAAATCTCGATATCTCCCAACTGGGATTGGCAATTGGCATCTGCGGTTGGCTGTTCGCGTGGCTGTCGGCTCGTCCCCAACCCCTGACCCGCAACCCATTTTGGCAGCATTTGGGAGTGGGATTGTTAGTCTTCGGCTGGGGGATAGCGGTCGTGCAAATTATCCCACCCACAGATTTTGCCGTGGGAGGTTCCCTCCAAGCGATCGCCATTAGCGGGTTAGGATTGTGGAGTCTCAGCGATCGCCTGCGTCGGGACTGGCGGCGTATCGATCTCGCCGGGATTTATTTAATTGGCTGGCAAGTCGTCTGGTTAATCGGTTTTACCATCCCCTCTGGCGTCCGCAATAGTGCCATCTCCACCAGCGTCCGAGTCGCCAGTGCCGAAAACGCACCGGGAAGCCTATTGAGCCTCACCTGGTTTCCCTATCTGCTGCTCATGCTGGCACTCAACGAATGGATTCGGCGTCAGGATCGAGTCCAATTGGCACGATTTGGAGATCGCCTCGCCTTGGGATTCGGTGCCTTTCTCGCCTTGCTGGGAGTTCCCAATCCCACCATGCGATCGTTCAACCTGCTCCTGTCTACCGCCACCCTCGCCACTGTCACCCACACCCGCTATCGAGGCGAACGCTTTCTCCTCTACCTCACCCACATCACCGGATTGGTCGCACTCGCCGCCTGGATTGACTGGGGATTTGCCAATCTTACTCCCCTGGGGTGGTTAATTGTCGCTCTCGCCGTCACCCTCGCCGAATGGGGATTCAGCCTGATTCGCGTCCGAGGTCGCTCCCGAGTGTTCCAAACATGGCAGCAGAGTGGGTGGCATATCGGCGTGGGTCTAGCGGCGATCGCCTATTGGGGATTTACCGTACAATCGAGCCACGACCTGAGTTGGGGAATGCTGTGGACGGTGGTTCCCCTAGCGTTAACGTCAATTGCCATCCTCGATCCCTCCCGGCGAATTGCCGCCATCTGGTTGAGTGCGTTGGGGTTGGGATTGGTGCAATGGTTTGCCATCGACGCCTTCGGCTTCCGCTGTCTCGGGTTTGGCATCGCGACAGTCCTCATGGCGGTGAATACCCGCTATTTGCACTCAGACGACAATCGCTGGAAAAACGACACCCTCGCGGCAATTCTAACCGTTGGATTCGGAACCGCCTTCGCCGCCAACTTACTCTGGGAAGGGTTTGCGTTTGAATGGAAACTCGCGATCGGTGCAATTCTCACCGCTGGCTTGTGGGGATTGCGGACAATCCTGACTCGCCGCCAAACCTCCCTCACCGCCATTTACGCCGTTGCCACTAACGGGTGGGCAATTTTTACCTGCGTGGCGGAACTGTTACTGCTGACGCTGCATTCGACCTTAATCTATCGAGATATCGGATCTCCCACCGTCGCTGCCATCGTCGCCACCGGACTCACCCTCGCCGCCATTCTCTATCGCGGTTGGACCTCCCCTACGAACCCGATTATCTACGGATTGGGTTGGGGAATCGAACTGTTGCTGGTCGAAACCTTAGCCTTTGGCGATCGCTCCATCGTCACCCTCGCCATCGCCAACATCGCCTTAGCACTGGCGACCCAACTCCTCGGCGATTGGTGGCAGCGTCGCACCGGGAACCCCACCCTTCCCCACGGCTTCCACGTCATGCCCCTACTATACGGCATTGTGGCGACTGGGTTGCGGTGGGATACCTTCAGCAGTTGGACGGGATTCGTCTCCCTCGGTTTGGCATGGGTGGCGGTGGGGGTGGGTCGCCGCCAGCCGGAGTTCAAGCCGTTGATGTATCTGGCGTTAACCGGACTGTCGATTTCGGCATACGAGTTGCTGTGGTATCGGGTTCAACCCCTTGCCAGCGGCGATCGCTATCTTGCCACAGCCGCACTTTCGACGGGAATTCTCTACGCCTATCGGGTGTTGCTGCCGTGGCTGACGGGATACTTGCGGCTCGATCGCCGCGAACTCAAGTCTATCGCTCACGTCCACTGGGCGATCGGTAGTATAGCGTTAATCGTCGCCACCGTGCATCCGGTCGAGGTCAACCATCTCGTCGGGTTGGGAAGCGGTGCGTTTCTGACTCGCTACGCCATCTTTCAAGGTCGGCACAATCCCACGGTCGGCTCTCACGTTTGGGTGTATTTCGGGGTTCTCGAAGCCATCGGACTGGCAGCGTTTATTGGCAATCGCCTGACCTATGGTGTTTTATTATTACCTTGGGTAGCCGCGATCGCGTCGGTCGCCGCCTATTTCCTTTACTTTCTTCCCTGGGACAATTGGGGATGGCGATCGCGTCCTTGGCGCAATTCGGCAATTGTTTTACCCTCGATTGCTGCCTTTTTAAGTTATGCCACCGTTAACACCGCCAGTCTGATTGTCGTTGCCGCATTTTACATCGGTCTGGCGGCGATCGAGCGCAAAATTCGCTTTTCTTATTTCAGTTTGGTCTTTATCAACTGGGTCATTCTTTACTGGGTGTGGCAATTCAACCTGAGCAGTTTGGCATGGTACGTCAGCACGCCAGCCTTATCGGTATTGTACATTGCCCAAATCGACCCGGAACTGAAGCAACCCGACTATCGCCAAACTCGCCATCTTCTCCGCAGTTTTGCCACCGGAACCCTGTGTTTTGTGACTTGGCTAACGGCACCGTGGTGGGTGACCGGTGGGGTGAGTTTGCTCGCCATTTTTGCCGGATTGGGATTGCGAATTCGCGCCTTTCTCTATATCGGAACGTTGGTATTTCTGTTGAATGCGTTTAACCAATTCGTAATTCTGAGTACCCAGCACGCCTTTTTAAAATGGATTATCGGTTTAGTGGCTGGAATTCTGCTGATTTGGGGTGCGGCGACCTTTGAAACCCGACGGGAACAACTGACTCAACTGTTTCGCAATTGGTTGGGGGATTTGCAGAATTGGGAATAAGTGCGATCGCTCGACTAAATCCAGCAATGCCTGCTTTCTCAAAGTATAGTCCGTTGCCGCAAAGTGTTAGACCGCCTACGGAGATTTAGGTTTAACTTCAAATTCCATTCGATCTCCTCAACCTACAAATGGATAGTTTAATTTTAGCAACCGTAGGGTGGGAATTGCCGATCGATTGGTAATTGAGCCGATTCCTGGAAACTAGCAATGCCCACCTTACCCATGAAATTATAAAGTTTACAACCGAATTTGATATGAATCGAACTGCTGGAGAATGAGATTTGGACGGACTTAAATTAAATTGAAACAGTCTTAAGAATTAGATAACGACAAACTAGGTTTATAATAATAGGGGATGGCAATTGCTAAGATGGGCGATCGCCTTGGATTAGGGCTTCCCAGCGATCGCAACGTATCCAGGAAAGATGCGGCGATCGATTCGCGCCGTTGGGGAGTTTGAAGCAGGTGGAGGAGTCAAATAGGTAGCCCAGTTTGCTGCGACGATTCCAGAGGACAAACTCTGCTGACAGTTCGACATTACGGTTACCGGTTTCGCCACCCGTGGGAGGCATAATACAGCTCAGCCCACCGAGAGCAATGCTAAATTAGAAGCGTCGCCCCTCTCCTCAAAACCGCCATGAGTGTCATAGAAACCTTTACTCCCTTACCGGATCACACCCAACTCCCCTGTGAGGATGGAACGTTTGTGAAAAACTTTCAAGAACATCCGCAAAGCATTCTCCTCACCGATTCCATTCTTCCCATCCTCAACGCCAAACATCCCGAGGGAGATTACTGTATTGGTCAAGATAGCGGAATTTACTGGCGCATAACCGATCCTCCCCAACGAGGTGCCGTTTCTCCCGATTGGTTTTATGTTCCCAACGTTCCCGCCACTTTAGACGGACAAGCACGACGTTCCTACGTCCTTTGGCAAGAACATATCCCTCCCGAGATTGTCATTGAGTTTGTCTCGGGAACGGGGGCTGAGGAACGGGATAAAACCTCCTGGACTGGCAAGTTTTGGATCTATGAAACGGTGATTCGTCCGGCGTACTACGCCATTTATGAGGTACAACGAGCCAGTGTTGAGGTTTATGGTTTAGTCCGCAACCACTATGAGTTAATTGGGGCTAACGAACGGGGTCACTTCCCCATTGCTGAATTGGGGGTTGAGTTAGGGATCTGGACTGGACTCTATGGCAATATGAAACTCCCTTGGCTGCGTTGGTGGGATAGTCAGGGGAATTTACTGTTACATGGCGAGGAGCGAGCTGAGCGGGAGCGTCAACGAGCTGAGCAAGAACATCAACGAGCTGAGCGTCTGGCTGAAAAATTACGGGAGTTAGGTGAAGATCCGGATAATCTGTAAGGCGTTTTAGCGCGATCTTTCAATTTTCGCCTGGATTAATCTATCTTCTTTTTCATGGGATGGTGTAAACGCTAAAGCGTTTACTACAAACTGGGCGATCGCTCTGGGATAGCAACACCAGACAGAGTTTTATTCTTAGCTGTGTCCCATTTTGCGGATGTCATCTAAGGTGGAATTCGGATCGCTCGGTTCTGGTTCGTCGGGAGCGAATTCTAGGATGAGGCGAAATCGGATTTTACCTTTTTTCCAGTTTTTGCCGGGTTGTAACATTTCGCA
>CAYQUF010000209.1:0-7697 GCA_964420595.1 uncultured bacterium | reverse complement strand
ACCCGAACCCTCTGCAACGCCGACGCTCCCCGAACCGCCACCGCCAGAGAGCGCCTGCCCCAACGACGCGGACGCGCCCCCAGCTTCGAAACCCGATCGACCGACGAACGGTTCGACGCCACCCCCGCGTTCGATTCACCAATTTGCTCCTTCGAGCGATCGCTCGGACTTTTACGCCAGACTCAAAACCATTGCCCAACACGATCGCCAATCTGGGAATGCTGAAAATGAGGAGGACGATCGCCGGTAGGGAGCGCCCAAGTCCCAATCGGGTCGCTTCGGCGCGCGGTTGCTATCGATCGCCCGTGAAATACAATAAAAGACTAACTGCGAATCCTCAAGAACGCATTATGGCTGAATCTCTACCCGTCATTCAACTGGGAAACCCGATTTTGCGCGAGACTGCCCGACCCATTCTCGACCCCGAGGATGCCGACATTCAAGCCCTCATCGAGGACTTAATTGAAACGGCACGTCAGACTAATGGCGTCGGGATTGCCGCGCCGCAAGTGGGGCGATCGCATCGCTTGTTTGTGGTGGCATCTCGTCCCAATTTACGCTATCCCCACGCGCCGTCGATGGAGCCGACGGCAATGATTAACCCTCGAATCATTTCCCATTCCGAGGCGATCGTCAAAGGGTGGGAAGGGTGTTTGAGCGTGCCGGAACTGCGGGGGTTCGTGCCTCGATACGAAACGGTTGACGTCGAATATACCGATCGCCAGGGTCAATTGTGCCGGCAGCAGTTGAGCGGATTTGTGGCTCGAATTTTTCAGCACGAATACGACCATATTGAAGGGCGGGTCTTTGTCGATCGACTCGAAACCACGCGAGAGTTAATGAGCGAGGGAGAATATCACAAGCGCATTGTTTTGGGCGAGGGGTAGAGCGATTTTGGGTAACGTGCGGTACACCTCAGTGGAGGAAGGCAACAGGCAACAGCTCATCTGGGAGAGTGTCCCTCACGAGTCTAGAAAAGGCTCTAAACGACTGAAAATTAGCGCGTTTTTCGAGTTTGAATTCGTCCGCAACTGCCCCCTTTCCCGTCCGAATCTTTGCCGACCGACTGCCATCGCAATAGGAACAATTCTATGAAAACGAACGAGTCTAAATCGACGATTCCCGAACGACAGCGATCGCCCGAACCCCTCGAAACGTACCACGAGGCGATGGCGCGACTGGCACGGCTACCGGGGTTGCAAACGGGGGATTTACGCCAAATTTGCCAGCAATTGAGCGAACTGACCGCCCAGACGCTGGCAATCGAACGAGTCGGAATTTGGTGGTTCGAGGCGTCTCACAGCACGCTGCGCTGTTTCGAGGGATTCGACGGACGCACCGATCGCCCTTGGCGCGACGCGGTTTTGACCGAGCGATCGTACCCGAATTATTTTAACGCCTTGCAACGGGGAGAGGCGATCGCGGTGGAGGTGGGACAGTGCAATTGTACCCTGGACTGCCTGGTGACCGACTACCTCAACGGCAATGGCATGAAGGGGTTGCTGGCGGTTCCGATTTGGCATCGCGGCGAACTGGCAGGGGTGGTGAGTTGCGAAAGCGAAATCGAGCGATCCTGGTCGCTCTCGGCGCGGAATTTCGTGCTGTCGGTGGCGCTGACGGCGGCGTTCGGGTTGGAAGTCCAGCCGCGATCGTGTTCGCCACTGTGCGACGATACCCAGCAAATGTTGCGCTTGGTGGTCGATAGCATTCCCCAACGGATTTTTTGGAAAGATCGCAACTTTACCTATCTCGGTTGCAATCGCAGTTTTGCGCGGGATGCGGGGTTCGATTCTCCTGACGAAATTATCGGCAAAACCGATCGCGATCTGGCTTGGAGCGACGACGAAGCTAACTTTTTCGCCCACACCGACCGTCAAGTTTTAAATATCGGTATCTATCGCGCCATCGAATTCATCCATCGCGGCATTTGGGTCGATAAAAACAAAGCCATTCTTAGCAATGATAATGGCGAGACGATCGGGATTTTAGGCACGTATCAAGACATTACCGAACTCAAAGAAGCAGAAGTTAAATTGCAGCGTACCAACCTCGAACTGGAACGGTGCGTGCGCCAGCATACCGAACAATTGCAACAAACCAACGAGATGTTGCAGTTGGTGATGGACAATATTCCTCAAGCCATTTTTTGGAAAGATCGCAATTCGGTCTATCTCGGTTGCAATGCCGCCGGAGCGCGAGATGCGGGGGTTACCCATTGCCAAGACATCGTGGGAAAAACCGATTACGATCTGCCTTGGACTCGCGAGCAAGCCGATCGCTTTCGAGCGAGCGATCGCCGGGTGATGGATAACGATCGCGCCGAGTCCCGGACGATCGAGCAGCAATTGCAAGCCGATGGCAAGTTGGCGTGGTTGGAGGCGACCAAGGTTCCCCTGCACGACGAAACCGGTCGCGCGATCGGGGTGTTGGTCAGTTACGACGACATTACCGAACGCAGAGCCGCCGAAACTGCGTTGCGCGAGAGCGAAGAACAATACCGCCGCATTGTCGATACGGCGCGAGAGGGAATTTGGGTACTCGACCGACAAGAGCGCACCACCTACGTCAATCCCCAGATGGCGCAAATGCTCGGTTATGAAGTAGAGGGGATGTTGGGACGATCGCTGTTCGAGTTTGTGGAGGAGTCAGCGCGCGATCGCCTTCGCGAGCATCTGGTTCGACGGTCGCGCGGGATTTCGGAACAATACGATGTCTGCTTGCGCCGCGCCGATGGTTCGCCGCTGTGGGCGATCGTATCGAGCAATCCCCTCTACGATCGCGAGGAAAATTTTGTCGGCAGTTTGGGAATGCTCACCGATATTACCGATCGCAAACACGCCGAAGAAGCCTTGCGGCGATCGGAATCGCAATTGCGCCAAAAAGCGACGGAACTCGAAACGCTGCTGCGGGAGTTGCAACACGCCCAAAGTCAGTTAATTCAAAGCGAAAAAATGGCATCGCTGGGACAATTAGTGGCAGGGGTCGCCCACGAAATTAACAATCCTACTAATTTTATTTACGGCAATATCAATCCGGCGATCGAATACGCCAGCGATCTGATTGATTTAATCGAACTTTACCAACAACACTATCCCGAACCCGACGAATATATCGCCGAAGCGGCGGAGGAGATGGATCTCGAATTTCTCAAGTCGGATTTCCCAAAATTACTCGATTCGATGAAATTGGGTGCCGAACGCATTAGCGAAATTGTCAAATCGTTGCGGACGTTTTCTCGGTTTGACGAAGCCGAACTCAAACCCGTCGATTTACACCAAGGGATCGATAGTACCTTAACGATTTTAGAAAATCGGCTCAAACCCCGCAGCGATCGCGAGGCGATCGAAGTGATTCGAGAGTACGGATCGCTCCCATCCGTCGAGTGTTATCCGGGACAGTTCAATCAAGCGATAATGAACATTCTCGCCAACGCGATCGATGTCTTAGACAAAATGAGCGATCGCGACGAACTTCCCCGAACGCCGAAAATTTGGATTCGCACTGCCACCATTGAAGGCGATAGAGTATCGATTACAATTGAGGATAACGGGTCGGGAATGCCCGATTCCGTGCGATCGCGCGTGTTCGATCCGTTTTTTACCACCAAAGCAGTTGGCAAAGGAACGGGGTTGGGATTGGCGATCGCCCATTCGGTTGTTGTCGAACGCCACGGCGGTACCATTCGCTGTCATTCGCAACCCGGTATCGGCACGAAATTTACAATTGAAATTCCTCTAAAGCAAGGATTAACGTAATGGAAGTTAACAGAAAAATACGCCAAAAATTCTAAAACAATTTTTCATCTTTTTGTTTTCACTAACTCACCCCAAAGGAGTTCCAATTTTATGTTCTGGTTTTCGCTCGTTCGCAAGTTCCGAATGCGTCGATTTCGCCACCGTAAATGGTCGCTATGGACGACGCTGACCGTGGTCACCATGCTGCTGGTCGGGCTGCTACAATTTCCCTCGCTTGCCACCGAAACTGCCAAACATTACGACGAATTAGAGTTTCCACCTCTCCCGGAACTGCAATTCCCCGATTACGAACATTTTACCCTCGACAATGGGATGGACGTGTATTTAATGGAAGATCGCGAACTTCCATTAGTTAGCGGTCGGGCATTAATTCATACGGGCGATCGATTCGAGCCTGCTAACAAAGTCGGTTTGGCAAGTTTGACCGGAGAAGTGATGCGAACCGGAGGAACCCAAACCCATACGCCCGACGAACTCAATCAACTGCTCGAACAACGGGCAGCATCGGTCGAAACTTCCATCGGAACGACGGCGGGAAGTGCCTATTTTAGCGCTCTGAGCGAAGATTTAGAACAAGTATTTGACCTGTTTGTCGAGGTGTTGCGAGAACCGACTTTTGCGTCCGATAAATTAGAAGTTGCCAAAACCCAACGACGGGGAAATATTTCTCGCCGCAATGACGATCCGAATGATATTGCCTCGCGAGAATTTAGAAAGTTAATTTACGGCAATTCCAACCCTTACGCGCGGACGACGGAATATACCACGATTAATAATATCAGGCGCGATGATTTAGTGGGTTTCTACCAGAAATATTACCATCCCAACAACATCATTTTAGGCATTGTCGGGGATTTCGATGCGACAGAAATGCGATCGCTGCTGCAAGCCAAACTCGGCAATTGGTCGGCGAATCCCAATTTAGATTTACCCGACAAACCCGACGTATCTCAAGCTCATCAAAGTGGCGTTTATATGGTCGATCGCCCGCAGCTTACCCAAAGTTACGTGCAATTGGGACATTTAGGCGGTCAACTGAGCAACCCCGATTACGCCGCCCTCGACGTGATGAACGGGGTATTGAATGGATTTGGCGGACGCTTGTTTAACGAAGTGCGATCGGATCGGGGATTGGCATATTCGGTTTATGCCGCTTGGAGCGCCCGTTACGACTATCCGGGGATGTTTATTGCAGGCGGACAAACTCGCTCGGAAGCGACAGTTCCGTTTATTAACGTAGTGCGCCAAGAAATCGAACGCTTGCGCCAAGAACCGATTACAACAGACGAACTCAATTACGCCAAAGATTCGACCCTCAATTCCTTTATCTTCAACTTTGAAGATCCCTCTCAAACCCTCTCGCGTCTGATGCGATACGACTATTACGACTATCCCGAAGATTTTATCTTCCAATATCGGCGCGATGTGGAAAATACGACCATTGAAGACGTGCAACGGGTGGCGCAGGAGTATTTAAATCCCGACCAACTCGTGACCCTAGTCGTGGGAAGTTCGGACGCGATCGAGCCGCCACTGACCGCACTACCCAATAGCGATAAGATCACCTCAATTGACGTGTCGATTCCGGAACCGCCCAGTAGCTAATTGGTGCTAGAATCGTTGGCGGTGCGATCTTTTGCCATCACTGGCGGCGAGAGATTGTACCGTCAATCGAGACACGGCACGATCGCGGCTGACTCGATATACTGGGTCATAAGCTAGAGTTGCAATTTATTCGGGGTCATGTTGGGCAAATTTTTTAAAAAGCCGGGACCGGAACTGAGCGATCGCGTCCCGCCCGGTCAGTACGTCACCAAAGGCTTTCCCGTTCTGACTTACGGCGACACGCCAAACATCAACACCGACGAGTGGGAATTCAAAGTGTGGGGACTCGCCAAACCCATCACATTTCGCTGGTCGGATTTGATGGCAATGCCAAAAAGCGAGTTTACCAAAGACTTCCACTGCGTCACGCGCTGGTCGAAGCTGGACGTGAAATGGACGGGAATTCGCATTACCGATTTCATGAAACACGTCGAACTCGATCCCAGAGCGACCCACGTCCTCGAACACTGTTACGGCGGCTATACGACCAATGTGCCGTTAGACGAGTTCTGTTGCGAAGATAACTTTTTAGCCTTTGAACTATTCGGCGAACCGCTTCCCGTCGAACACGGCGGACCGATGCGAAGCGTGATTCCCCATCTCTATGCTTGGAAAAGCGCTAAATGGATTAACGGGTTAGAATTTCTCGACGAAGAAAAGTTAGGGTTCTGGGAGCGCAACGGCTATCACTCGCGCGGCGAACCGTGGGCTGAAGAACGTTACAGCAGTAACTTTATGGGATTTTAACGCTGAGGAGGGGGCGTTTTTGAACCTGATTTTATCAAGGCGGCTCGCTGAACCAAGAATCCCACGAATTTAGCGAAGCGGATTCGTGGGAGTGTCAAAAACAACCTCCTCGCTTTCGCGGTTGGTTGGTGAATTGACTACTGGACTTGATAAATGTAAGCATCTTCAACAAGCATACGACCAACCATGTTATTGGTCAGTCTTCTTCCAGATAAATCGAACTGAAAATGCTGTTGTAATTGACGCAACTCCTGAATTAAATCATGTTTTGGAATCACCGCTACAATAGCCGTCCAATCAATTTTTAACTCGGGTTCGACTTGGCGGAAGACGGATAAAATTGCCTCATAAGCTTTAAGGGAACCTTGGCGATCGCACAAAGGCGAAGTTAGCATTAACTGCCAAATTTCCCGTTCCGAAGAATAAATCCAGAGCGCCGAATTGACAGAGAGTCCGGCAACATTAAGCGCATCAAGAAGTCTTTGTCCCTCTTCGATTTCCTGGTTTACCAATGTTGCTGTAGCCATTGCAAAACTCCACGATCGGGATCGGTAATTTTATCATAAATATCGAAATTATTAAATCTTCACCCATGCTCCATCACTCAAATCCCGAAGGTCTGGTAAATCTAAGATAGCCGATTGAAACACACTCGTTTCTGCAAATAGATCTTCAAGGGTTAATAGGTGGGTGGTTACGGTTCCAGGGAAATTGCGATGAAACATCTGTAAACGCTCTTTATATCCCTCAGTATAACCAACGCCCGATAAAAAAATTCCAATATCCGCCTCGTGTATCACAAGGTTTCCACAAAAGTCTGCTGTAAATGAAGCGTCTAAAGAAGTTCGATAAAGTTTACATTGGAAATAAATCTTTTTGTTATCTAAAATACCCTCCCCATCTATACCTCCATCTTTTCCAGGTTGACCGGGACTCAAACCAAGATAGGCAGCAAAACGACGCCCTAAATCTTGCTTAACTGCTTCGTCAGAATAAATAATTCCCTTCACCAAAGCGTCAACTTCTAAATAATTCATAACTGTTCTTCTTAACTCATATTGGTGTCAATCGAGGTTTGTTTTAGAGGATTTTCAATTAAATTTTTATGCATTAAGTTAATACCCACAAAAATACATTCACCAACTCTGTCTGTCATGTCTAATTCTTCTAGCTTTTTAGAAATATCTGGACTTGGTATAAATTCCTTACTATACTTGTGCCGCTCTTTTTTGGAAGATGTAATCTTTTTCTCGACTTCTTTTAATTCTTGTTGATAGTCTCTAATTTCTCGATCTATTTTATTTTCCCAATCCTCCGAATTAGCGCGCTTATTTAGGTAATGAAAATAACTAATCGCAGAGTTTGGCAAGTTTCCTGTACTGGTTCTGAGAGCTTCAGCAAGCTTTTGGATTTTCGATAACTGCGATGGAGTCAAATTATACGAGATTTTGGGTTCTTCCCGATTGACTTTGCGGTCACCCTCTTCGATGGCATTTTGGAGTAATTGGTCATTTCTATATCGATCTCGATCGTTGTAAGCCACCATTTCTTCACCTTTTATTATATTTCCAAAAGATTGGCAAAATATTC
>CAYQUF010000208.1:0-7807 GCA_964420595.1 uncultured bacterium | reverse complement strand
ATATCGCTAATTCCAAGCATTTTAGCCGCACGCCGCACAGAAATTTTATTTTGAGCGATCGCCCGATAAGTCAACTCAATAAAAATTCGAGGAAATCGCTGTTCGACCGTCAAAAATCGATCGCCTCGTTCGCTTTCATGGTTAGAATAACCGAGCGATCGCCCTAACGAATTGGCATCAAGTCCCTCGAATTGTTCCAACGGTTTTGCCAGTCGGCGTTCCTGTTCCAAACGATTTAACATCGTCGCATAACTGACGCCAAAATAACGCGCTAAATGGACAATTTCTTCAGGTCGAGCGATCGCGTTAACGCCGAGTGCGTGCAAGCGTTCTCGCAATGCCTGTGTTGGAATTAAAAAATAGGACGCAAACCGATCGCCAAAGGTGTTGAATTCCGTTGCACTTGGATGCGTATAGGCGATCGCGCTTCCATTGGTTCGATATAAACTCAACGCAAGGGTACGCGCCAAAATCCCAGAGGATTGATATCGATCGTAATTATCGTTAATTGCAATAATTTGACCGAGTTTCGGATGCGCAAAACCTAATCCCAAAATTGCCGCATCAGCCTGACCCAATGGAATGCTAAAAATAGCAAAACCTTGTTGATAGAACCCACGCACCTTCTTAGCAGCTAGGATTGCCGTGTCGAGATCTACCAAACCGCGATCGATTGACGCCAATCAGGGAATTGTTGAGATAATAAAGAGTTTCTAGCGTATTGACAGTTTGAATCAGTCTCCCCAATCCGGCTTTACTCTCAGCCGAGAAATTTTCACCGCACTGACGCACGTTCGTTTCCCACTCAGATGAACTCATCTCTCCTTCAAACAGCGATCGCGACGAGACACCATAAAGACGCGCCAAACGTTCGAGGATCGGAGCTTCAATTTGACGCTTTCCGCTTTCGTACTGGTCTAATACTGACGGTATCAGATCGATGAGTTTCGCGGTTTCGGCTTGACTCATACCTGCTCGTTGGCGCGCCATTCGCAGTTGTTGTCCTAACCGTTAATGAAATACAGGGTTGCGTCAACCCATCCAATTCAATATAATAATGATTATCATTCTAATTTACGAGTCGTCAGGAGGAGTTGTTTATGATTGCCACCATCCATCCCACCGACGATCGCACAACGGTGCCTGTAACCGTGCTGACAGGCTACCTGGGAGCCGGGAAAACAACGCTACTGAACCGCATCCTGACCTACGAACATGGCAAGAAGGTGGCGGTCATTGTGAATGAGTTTGGCGAAGTCGGCATCGACAACCAGTTGGTGGTGGATGCGGATGAAGAAATTTTTGAGATGAACAACGGCTGCATCTGTTGCACGGTGCGGGGCGACCTGATCCGCATCATTGGCAATCTGATGAAGCGGCGCGACAAGTTTGACCATCTGGTGATTGAAACGACGGGGTTAGCCGATCCGGCTCCAGTGATTCAGACTTTCTTTGTGGATGACGAGGTGCAGACACAAGCCCAGTTGGATGCGGTAGTGACGGTGGTGGATGCTCACCATATCTGGCAGCACTGGGAAGCAGATGAAGCGGTGGAGCAAATTGCCTTTGCCGATGTGATTCTGCTGAACAAGATTGACCTAGTGACGGAGGAGGAGTTAGAGCAACTGGAGCAGCGGATTCGAGGAATGAATGCGATCGCCAAAATCTATCGCACCCGCGACGCGCAAATTCATATGGATGCCCTGTTAGGGGTCAACGCCTTTGATTTAAACAACGCGCTGCAAATCGACCCAGAGTTTTTGAAGGAGACGGCACACGAACATGATGAAGCGGTTGGCTCTATTGCTCTGGTTGAGTCGGGCGAACTGGATGGCGAAAAGCTCAACGCTTGGCTCGGCAAACTCCTACGCGATCGAGGCCCGGATATTTTTCGGATGAAGGGCATCCTCAACATTGCCGGAAAAGACAACCGCATCGTCTTTCAGGGGGTTCACATGCTGTTCGATGGTCGCCAGGATCGTCCCTGGAAACCAGACGAACCCCGCAAAAATGAGCTGGTCTTCATCGGTCGCAATCTGGAGCAGATGAACCTAGCAGAACGGTTTCGGGCTTGTCTGGTGAGCCAGTGAGGGTTATTTGGGATTTGAAATCAGTCCCAGAGCTGTAACACACCAACGATCCAGACCATAGCTTGATGCGTTACCCATTCGCTAACGCATCCTACAGACTATAGAAACCGGAGATCTGAGTGATGCCAAGACCAAAGACACAGGATTTGCTTAAACTCCTGTGGCATACAACTCTAGCGGATTACGTAACGGCAATCGCCTGGTCGCCCGATGGAGCCTGGCTTGCCGCCAGTTCTGCGGCAGGAGAAGTGGTGCGATACGAAACCAAGACAGGTGAAACCACCGTATTGCAGAAGGCTCAGGGAGAGTCAGTGGATGCCCTAGCGATATCCGCTGATGGGATATTCTTAGCGGCGGGTGGACAAGCGGGAACGGTGTGGATCTGGCGAATGGAGTGCAGCACGCCAACCCCGATCGCGACCTTGGAGAATTCCCGTACCTGGATCGATCGCCTGCAATGGAATCCCCATCATCCCGAACTTGCCTTCAGTCTGGGGCGCTATGCCCAGGTGTGGGATGCCACGATCCAATCGGTCATCACCACGCTGAACTTTGAGTCCTCCTCGGTGCTAGATCTGGCATGGCATCCGCAAGGCGATCGCCTGTCCGTCAGTGGCAACCAGAGCATCAAAACCTGGCGGCGGCAAGACTGGGACGACGATCCAACGGTGCAGGAAATCGGGGGCGCCAGTGGGGCGATCGCTTGGTCGCCCGATGGCATCTACCTTGCCTCTGGCAACAACGATCGCTCGGTGCTGGTATGGGAGGAGGATATTCCCTACCCCTGGCAAATGCAGGGCTTTCCAAGCAAAGTCCGACAGCTAGCTTGGTCGATGGTCAAAAAGGCGATCGGTGTCCCCCTCCTGGCTTCCATCAGTGCTGAAAGCGTTGTCGTTTGGACAAAAGATCGCGACCCGTCGGTCGGCTGGAATCCCCAGATGTTGGATGTGCATCAGGGAATGGTCAGGGCGATCGCTTTCCAACCCCACTCACTCCTCCTCGCCTCCGCTGCTGAAGATGGCTGGCTCTGCCTCTGGCACAAAGCCAGTCGCCTCACCCAGATTCTCGAAGGCGCACCCGCTGGATTCTCTTGCCTCGCCTGGAACCCTTCGGCAGGAGCAATCGCCGCTGGGGGCAGCCGAGGGGAATTGCTAGTGTGGACGGAAACCACCAAAGGGAAAGGGTTTGGCTAGGGGGAGAAATTGGGGATACTTCAACTTACCCATCACTTTCCAATCTCGTTCAATTCATATATGATAATGATTATCATTCTATTTTTGGTAATTCTATCTTAAGACAAGACTGAATGGACTCCATAACATCGATCGCGATCGCAGGGCCGCCCGGTAGTGGCAAAACCACTTGGATAAGTCAGTTGCTCTCGAACCAGCAGCGCCCTCTATTTTACTGCTGTCCGGGGATGGGAGCAGATTCGGTGGATCGGGCACGGATCGCGTATTGCTTTCCCTGGGTGCAGTTGCTGCCCGAGGGTCGAATTCTACAGGTCTTAGCCGACCTGCCAGACCAGGCTTTGGTCTATCTGGAGCTAGGCTTTCACCTGGATTTGACCGCACCCTTACTCGCGTCGCTGCCCTGCCATCGGGTCGCCGTCCTGCCATCAGGTTTGCAAACATCGGAATGGCACGACTGGGCCGATGAGGTGATTGTCGGCAACGACATCGCGGTGTCTGCTCCCGATAACTTACCAGAGTTATGGCGATCGCCTTTGACAGGAAGAGTCTTTGACGCACCCAGCCTAGACGAGATTTTGATTGAACTGACAGGCAGCGCTTACGGACAGGTGCAGCGCGTCAAGGGTATTTTTGAACTGCCGGATGGTCGAGCCTTCTACGTTGATTTTGTCGAAGGCTTGTCTGGAATTGAATACACCGAATTGAATATTCCCCGTTGGCTGGAGGGTCGTCCCGATCGCTTTAGTGGCATTGAGGTTGTGGGCTGGAACTTGGAACGAGAAACCATTGCCCAAACCTTACTGGCTGGGTGTTTATCGGATAGCGCGATCGCCCACTATCAGGAACAGTACAAAGCCCTAATTGCTAGTGAAACCAACCAAGAGGAGAGTAGCCTGACATGAAACTCGCCGTCATTTCCTGCATTCATGGCAACTATGAAGCGTTGAATGCCGTGTTGTCTGATATCGACGATTGCAAAGCCGACCAGATCTATTGCCTAGGCGATCTCGTGGGTTACGGCCCCCACCCCAACGCCGTCGTCGAAATGATTCGCTCCCTCGATATTCCCACCTGTCAGGGCTGCTGGGATGAAGATATTGTCGAAGGTTTGAATGCGTGCGAGTGCAGTTACCCGTCTCAGCTTGCGGAGCAGCGAGGACGACTGGCTCATGAATGGACAAACAACGTCATTCATCCAGAGGTGCGCGAGTATCTGGCAACACTCCCGATGACCCTGCGACTGGATAATCTTTGCTTTGTGCATGGCAGTCCCAACAGCCAGCACGAGTACCTGTTGCCGAGCATGGACGGCTTTGCAGCCTTGGAGCGCGTTCTCTCCGTCGATGCCGACGTGCTCTTCTGCGGTCATACCCACGTGCCCTACGTGCGAAACCTCGAAGAGGGTACGTTAACGGTGCGCGTTTGGCAACCGGGCAAGGACGAGCAGTCCACTCAGCTCGAAACACCCGTGAAGCGCATTATCAACGCGGGATCGGTGGGAGAACCTCGGCACGGTCGCCCGAATGCCACCTATGTCCTCTACGACACGGATACGGCTCAGGTCGAACTGCGAGAAGTGCCCTACGACTACGAACTCACCTGCGCTGCCATCCTTGACAAGGGTCTACCGCCGATCTTTGCGTGGCGGTTGGTGCGGGGGATGGAGTTTGCCGAACGAGCAGACGATCCGAGTCATGTGTGTCAGCGATGAGCGGGTAAGCTTCTCAGCATGTCGCGTGCTGAAAGGAGACGGTTGCACTGCGATCGCTCCATCAGGACTTACGCAAAGTATCCACATTTAGTGGTTCGTAGGGGCAATCCCCCGTGGTTTTCCTATCTATAGTGTCGTTGCGTAAGTCCTGTCCATAAAAAACGACTGAATTGTTTGACCAATTTTTACTTACACGATCCTATGAGCCTCATCCTAGACAACACCCTGACGCGCCACCAAGAGCCATTCACGCCCATCAGTCCGGAGCGAGTGACACTGTATTGCTGCGGTGTGACGGTGTATGACGACTGCCACTTAGGTCATGCCCGTTCGTATATTGCGTGGGATGTGCTGCGGCGGTACCTGCAATGGCTCGGCTACACGGTGCATTATGTGCAGAATTTTACGGATATTGACGACAAAATCCTCAATCGCGCTAGGACAGAAGGGACGACGATGCAGGCGGTGAGCGATCGCTATATTGCTGCCTATTTTCGTGATATTCGACGATTGAACATTCTTGATGCCGATGAGTATCCCCGTGTGACGGAGCATATTCCCGCCATTCATCAACTCATCCAGGCGCTCGTAGAGAAAGACTATGCCTATGCGAGTGATGGTGATGTCTACTACAACGTGGGGCAGTTTGCGGCGTATGGCAAGCTCTCTGGACAGCAGCTTGAGCAAATGCAGGCGGACGCAGGGGGACGAGTCGATCCTGATAATCCAGACCGGAAAAAGCGCAACTCCTTTGATTTTGCCCTATGGAAATCGGTAAAATCGGATGAACCCGCCTGGGAGTCGCCTTGGGGAATGGGACGACCGGGCTGGCACATTGAATGCTCAGCGACGATCCGGGCACGATTAGGCGAAACCATCGATATTCATGGGGGCGGCGGCGATCTGGTTTTTCCCCATCATGAGAATGAGATTGCTCAGTCGGAAGCGGTGACTGGACAACCGCTCGCTCGCTACTGGTTGCACAACGGTATGGTGACCGTGGGGGGAGAGAAAATGTCCAAATCCCTGGGAAATTTCACCACGATCCGGACAATCCATTGATGCGATCGCGTTTTCAGCCGATGGTCGCTGGCTCGCAGCGGGAGGACAGGCGGGCTGCATTACCCTGTGGAAATTACCGTTGCACTCGTTGCACGGTCCTGTCCACACCTTAGATTGTGGCTCTACCTGGATTGAACGGCTCAGTTGGCATCCCACTCACCGCTACCTCGCATTTCTTCAGGGCAAAACGCTGCGAATTTGGGATGCAGAGCAGGCAACATTCAAGCAGGGGATTGAACTGGCAGAGCGCCCCCAGAATGTGCAGTGGTCTCCAGCAGGGAATGTGCTGGCTCGCGCCCTCACAGATTCTCTCTAGCGAAAAGGAAATGTTTGCATGAAACTGGTTAGATTCGAGGAGGTAAGCAGATGCAATGGGCAATTTTGAGTGGGATTGAGGGCAATTTAGCGGCCTACGAAGCGGTGTTGCAGGATATTCGACAGCAGCGCAGTCCGGTGACTGACCTATACATCATCGGAGATGTGGTGGGGCTAAAGGGGGATAATGAGGCGGTAATTGAGCAACTGCGTTCGCCCCGCTCGGGAGAACTCGAACCCCAGGTTTGTATCGGTTGGTGGGAAGAGCAATGCTTTAGTTTGCATGGGCTGAGTGGATTGCCAGATACCCCCGAACTGATGGCACAATTTGGGAGCGATGGGGTCAAGCAACTGTGGAAATCGGTATCGCGGGAGTCGGTGGGGTGGTTGCGATCGCTCCACTTCGGATTTCATGAGTTGGACTGCTTACTCATCCACGGCAGTATGGTGAGCTATGCCGATGAACTGACGCCAGAAACACCTGCAATTCAGTTGTGCGATCGCCTAATCCGCGCTGATGCGAACACCCTCTTTTGTGGGCGATCGGGGCTGACCTTTGAATGTTGGGTGACTCCCCGCGAACTCCGCTCAACAGTGACGACCCTAGACGGGAAACAGGAGCCACAGGAACAGGGGAAAACACCCCGCCGCATCGTTGGAGTCGGTAACGTGGGGCGCACCCAGGGTCAGGCTACTTACGCCCTATACAACCCTGGTAATAATGACGTGACCTTTAGCACCGTAATTTACGAATAAGTTCAAGGCTAATGTCAAGTTCAGCAAGTGTTTTTCCTTCATTCCCAAACCCGCTTCAGTTTTTTAAAGGGTTTTGGTACGTTACGCAGGAGCAGAGACGATCTATTTCTTGACAAATTGCTCCTCTGCTAACGCACCCTACACGATCCGCGATCGCACTAAAAACAAAAACACCCTCTGTAACTGTAGGGTGGGCAAACCTTGAAAATCTATGTTTTGATTTTAAGCTCGCTAATTTTGCCCACCTTACGATTTGTCCTTTTTATCCTTAACGATCGCGCCTTCTGCCTCGGTCAGACCATAAAGACGGGCGACGATCGCCTCAATTTCGGCTTCGTAGGCGGCAACATTTTGACCTTGGGTATCCAGACATTTTTGAACCAGAGTTTCGATGAAGGCTTTATCTGTGGGTGAGGCTTGAGGAATGGAAGAAGAAATCACGATCCGCTCTTTCCTTTCTTTCCTTCTACAACTTTGATCTTCTCATGGAGGGGCGATCGCCGCCGGAGGGAGTCGAGGGGAACTGCTGGTGTGGACGGAGACAACGACAGGAAAAGGGCTTGGCTGATTCTTCAATGTTTCTTTTGATTGAACTGTGACCATTCACAAAAATATGGTGATGGTGTAAGAGACTGTTTATAAAATAAACATTAAGAGCCATGTTTGAGAGGAGCCAATCG
>CAYQUF010000207.1:0-7808 GCA_964420595.1 uncultured bacterium | reverse complement strand
CCTACATGGTCGCAGCTCATCCCGATCCGGGAAAAACGCTGAAGCGTTGACTACGAACGGTTCTATCATCAGAACATGAAATTGATGATTCGCGGCGATATGGAAACTCCAACCGATTTTACGCTCTCCTGTCCGATCCCAATTCAGCAATATCCTCGCGTGTTGATGGCGCATGGCGGTGGCGGAAAGTTGATGCACCAGTTGATCGAGCAGATGTTCGCCGCGACGTTCGTTCCCCCTGCAAACGCCAGACACGATGCGGCGGCGTTGGATCTCGCGGGAGGGCGGATTGCGTTTACGACCGATTCTTACGTAATTAATCCCCTGTTCTTTCCCGGTGGCGATATCGGTTCCCTGGCGGTTCACGGGACGGTCAACGATTTAGCCATGAGCGGGGCGCGCCCTCGCTATCTGAGTGCGGGGTTTATCTTAGAAGAAGGCTTACCGATGGAAACCCTGTGGCGGGTGGTGCAATCGATGCAACGGGCGGCTGAAACGGTCGGGGTGCAGATTGTTACTGGCGATACCAAGGTGGTGGATCGCGGTAAGGGCGATGGGATTTTTATCAATACGGCGGGGGTTGGCGAACTTCAATCCAATCGCGAGATTTCCCCCCAAAGCGTGCAACCGGGGGACGTGCTGTTGCTCAGCGGCGATTTGGGTCGCCACGCGATCGCAATTATGGCGTTGCGGGAGGGGTTGGAGTTCGAGACGACGATTGAAAGCGATTCGGCGTCCGTGGTCGAACCCGTGTTGGCTCTGCTCGATGCGGGAATCGAGGTACATTGCTTGCGCGACCTCACCCGTGGCGGTTTGGCGAGTGCGCTGAATGAAATTGCCATGAGTGCGAAAATGGCGATCGCGATTGAGGAGGCGGCGATTCCGGTGTCGGAGGACGTGCGGGGGGCGTGCGAAATTTTGGGATTGGATCCGCTTTACGTGGCGAATGAGGGGCGCTTTGTGGCTTTCGTTCCCGCCGAACAGGGCGATCGCGCCATGGAGATCCTACAGCAATTTCACGTTGAAGCTACGGTTATCGGTCGGGCGATCGAAAAAAGCGAACGCGCCATGGGATTGGTGACGATGCAAAGTCAAATCGGCGCGCGGCGCATCCTCGATATGCTTAGCGGGGAGCAGTTACCGCGCATTTGCTAGCCCCAGTGCGAGCTACAAGGGAAACCCCACACCAACCAATGCTCTGTAGGGGCGGTTCGCGAACCGCCCTCACCCCATTCACTACCGCCTACCGCCACCCCAGGAACCACCGGAGTTTAGCAACAAATCGATTGTTTTCTTAGCATTAATTTAAACAACTTCAAGGTTGTTTTTATCGATCGCGCCGGTGCTTCCAATCTTTAGCTGGCTCCGTAAAGAAATTATTAAAAAATCCGAACGATCTGCCTCGAATGGACGCCATAACGCTAATCTAGATCGTGGAAGGAATAAAGGTGTTGGTTTTAGCACAGTCAATCTAAGTCAAATTTGCTAGGCAAGAGCGATAAACGTTGGTCACTCTAACGCAATTTGCCATCAATCGTTGACAATTTGAGCGATCGCGGAGGGCTACTCAAACCACTCTGCGAAAAATCCAGAGAATCGAAATCTCTGTCGCGAACTTGCAAACTGTTAGAGATGGTTTTAACGCGATTGAGGTTTCAATCCACCTCAAATCTTGCTACAACTCGGAACATTTGTTATGCAATCTTCTAAAACTCAAGCTAATTCTAAGACTCAAAAAAACGCGCACCCGAGCGGTGACAAGCGCTTTAAAGTTCTCGACGTGACCATGAAGCGCAATCAGTACCGACAGGACGCGCTGATCGAGGTGTTGCACAAAGCCCAAGAAGCATTTGGCTATCTCGAAGAAGACGTTTTAATTTATATTGCCAAAGGCTTAAAACTTCCCCTCTCTCGCGTGTACGGCGTTGCCACGTTTTACCATCTCTTTTCCCTCAAACCCAGCGGGGCGCACACCTGCGTCGTTTGTTTGGGAACCGCTTGCTACGTGAAAGGGGCAAGTACGCTACTCGATGCGATCGAAAAAGAATTCAGCCTGCGCCAAGGCGAAACCACCGAAGACGGTCAGGTGTCGCTGACCACCGCCCGCTGTATCGGGGCTTGCGGGATTGCGCCAGCGGTGGTTTACGACGGCACGGTGATGGGCAAGCAAACCTCCGAAGCGGTCGTCACTAAAGTCAAAGACTGGATTAAAGACGAGTAAACCATCTATTCCGTTGCTGTTGAAATTGGCTTCCTTAGACTCATCAATCGGTCATCAATCAAGGATCGAAACTATGGACTTAACCGAACTCCGAGAAATCGCCCAACAAGAGCGCGATCGCCCCAAAGAAATCCGAATTTACTGTTGCAGCGCGGCAGGGTGTTTGTCCGCCAACGCTAGCGCCATTAAAACGAGTTTAGACGAAGCGATCGCCGATGCCGGACTCAACGATCGCGTCGAAGTGTGTAACGTCGGTTGCATGAGATTTTGCGGTCGCGGTCCGCTGGTCGAAATTGCCCCCAACGGATCGCTGTACGAACAGGTCACCCCCGAAGACGTTCCAGATCTCGTGGCGCAATTAAACGGCGCGCCAGCCGATACCAACGGCAATCTCAAACAACTCGAGCGCGACCATCCCTTCTTCACCCGCCAACTGCCAATCGTGTTAGAAAATAGCGGCAAAATCGATCCCGAGCGGATCGAAGATTACATCGCCGCAGGCGGTTACGAGCAACTGCACCACGTCTTGCTCGAAATGACCCCCGAAGAAGTCGTCGATGAAATCAGTCGCAGCGGACTGCGCGGACGGGGTGGCGGCGGCTTTCCCACCGGCTTAAAATGGGCGACCGTGGCAAAAATGCCCGACGACCAAAAATTCGTCATTTGTAACGCCGACGAAGGCGATCCCGGTGCATTTATGGATCGCAGCGTGCTAGAGAGCGACCCGCACCGGATTATTGAAGGGATGGCGATCGCCGCTTATGCTGTTGGGGCAGACCACGGCTATATCTACATCCGCGCCGAATATCCCCTGGCGATCAAACGATTGCAAAAGGCGATCGGACAAGCCAAACGCTTCGGTCTGATGGGCAGTCAAATCTTCGAGTCTCCCTTCGACTTCAAGATCGACATTCGCGTCGGTGCGGGTGCCTTTGTCTGCGGCGAAGAAACCGCCCTGATCGCCTCCGTCGAAGGCAAGCGCGGCAATCCTCGCCCCCGTCCCCCCTATCCCGCCCAATCCGGTCTGTGGGGGCATTCCACCCTAATCAATAACGTCGAAACCTACGCCAACGTCGTACCGATTATCCGCGAAGGGGCAGATTGGTTCGCCAGCATCGGCACCGAAAACAGCAAAGGCACCAAAGTCTTCGCCCTGACCGGGAAAGTCAACAACACCGGACTGATCGAAGTGCCCATGGGCATCACCGTCCGCGAAATCGTCGAAGACATGGGCGGCGGCGTCCCCGGCGGTCGGGCGGTCAAAGCCGTGCAAACCGGCGGTCCCTCTGGCGGCTGCATTCCCGTCGATTTATTCGACACCCCGGTAGACTATCAATCTCTCACCGCCCTGGGAACGATTATGGGATCCGGCGGCGCGATCGTCATGGACGACGAAACCAACATGGTCGATGTCGCCCAATTCTACATGGAATTCTGCCGGGGCGAGTCCTGCGGCAAATGCATTCCCTGTCGCGCCGGAACCGTGCAGATGTATCAACTGCTCAACAAGATTTTGCAAGGCGAAGCCACAGAAGTCGATCTCGACAAACTGGAAGAACTGTGCCACATGGTGCGGGATACGAGCTTGTGCGGTTTGGGCATGACGGCACCCAACCCGGTGTTGAGTACCCTGCGCTATTTCCGCAACGAGTACGAAGACTTACTGGTCAAAACCCCCGTCGGCTCCGGTTCCGCTCGATAACTCCCCAGCCCCTAACTGACAAGCGAGGTCGAAATTTATGTCCGTTAACACCCTAAAAATTGATGGCAAAGATATCGCCGTCGAAGCAGGAACGACCATTCTCCAAGCCGCCCGAGAGGCAGACGTTCGCATTCCCACCCTCTGTCACCTCGATGGCGTCTCCGACGTGGGAGCGTGTCGCATGTGCTTGGTCGAAATTGAAGGCACGCGCAAACTCCTCCCCGCTTGCGTGACGGAAGCGGCAGAAGGGATGGACGTACGCACCAAGACGCCCAAACTCAAAGACTATCGGCGCATGGTGGTGGAGTTGCTATTTGCCGAAGGCAACCACATCTGTGCCGTGTGCGTGGCGAATGGCAATTGCGAGTTGCAAGACTTGGCGATTGAGGTGGGGATGGATCACACCCGGTTTAACTATCGCTTCCCCGATCGCGATGTGGACGTATCTCACCCGCAATTTGGCATCGACCACCACCGTTGCGTGCTGTGTACCCGCTGCGTGCGCGTGTGCGACGAAATTGAAGGGGCGCACGTGTGGGACGTGGGCAGTCGCGGGGCAGCGAGCAAGATTATTTCTGGGATGAACCAGCCCTGGGGTGACGTGGATGCGTGTACCTCTTGCGGCAAGTGCGTCGATGCCTGTCCGACGGGATCGATTTTCCGCAAGGGTTCGACCGTCTCGGAAATGACGCGCGATCGCGCCAAGCTCGATTTTCTCGTCACCGCCCGCGAGCAAAAACAATGGACGCGATAGTCCGGTAGCAGGAGAACTCACGTTATGGCTGACAAGATTAAATTTGCAACCGTTTGGCTGGCAGGCTGTTCCGGCTGTCATATGTCCTTTCTAGATTTGGACGAATGGCTGATCGATCTCGCCGATAAAGTCGAGGTGGTCTACAGTCCGGTCGGTTCGGATTTGAAAGATTATCCCGACGACGTGGACGTGTGTTTGGTCGAAGGGGCGATCGCCAACGAAGAAAATTTAGAATTAATTCGCAAAGTGCGCAAGCGAACCAAGTACTTAATTTCCTTCGGCGATTGTGCCGT
This sequence comes from uncultured bacterium, assembly GCA_964420595.1. Taxonomy (GTDB): domain Bacteria; phylum Cyanobacteriota; class Cyanobacteriia; order Cyanobacteriales; family Geitlerinemataceae; genus CAYQUF01. The sequence goes on along the minus strand of CAYQUF010000207.1, from coordinate 2,838 downwards.
CACCGCCAACGTTCCGGCGATGCGCAATATGCTCGGCGGGACGGAATCCGTGCTGAAACGGAGCTATCTCGAACTCGGCGACGCCACGCCCCAACTGCCCCACGAGCCGGGGATCGTCCCGGAATTGCTCGAGAGGGTGCAACCCGTGCATAATGCCGTGTCGGTAGACCTATTTATGCCGGGATGTCCGCCGGATGCCGATCGGATTAAAGCCACCCTAGAACCCTTGCTGCGGGGCGAAAAACCTGCCATGGAAGGGCGAGACATGATTAAATTTGGCTAGAGCAAGCTTCAATTTTCGGAGGGTACAACAATGATGAAAGCTGCCGATATTATGACCAAGGATGTCGTAACCATTCGCGGTTCGGCAAAAGTCGCAGACGCGGTAAAATTAATGAAGGAACGGGGTTTGCGTGCCTTAATTGTCGATCGCCGCTACGACGAAGACGCTTACGGCATCCTCACCGAAACTGACATCGCGTATAACGTGGTTGCCTATGGTAAAGATCCTCACAAGGTGCGGGTTTATGAAATTATGACCAAACCCTGCATCGTGATTAATCCCGACCTCGCCGTGGAATACGTGGCTCGCTTGTTTGCCAATGCGGGAATTCGCCGCGCTCCCGTAATTAAAGATCGGTTGATGGGAATTATTTCGGTCACCGATATTCTCGATAAAAGCGATTTTGTCGAGCAACCGAAACAGAAGTTATTTGAAGAGCGAATTCAAGAGGCGATCGAACACGCGCGATCGGTTTGTAGCGAAAAAGGCGTCACCTCGAAAGATTGCGCGGCGGCGTGGGATATCGTCGAAGAATTGCAAGCCGAAGCGGCACACCAGCGAGCCGAACGATTGGATAAAACGGCATTTGAAGAATACTGCGAGGAATATCCCGAGGCGCAAGAATCTCGGATGTACGAAGTTTAACCCAATCGCCCCCTTGCCGTCTCGAATTCCTCATCCCCGACGCAACTTTATAGGGAGATTTTTATGGCTAAGACAGTTGTTATCGATCCGGTGACTCGCATTGAAGGTCACGCCAAAATTTCGATTTTTCTCGACGATGCGGGGGAAGTCGATGACGCTCGCTTTCACGTGGTCGAGTATCGCGGATTTGAAAAATTCTGCGAAGGTCGCCCCATGTGGGAAATGGCAGGCATTACGGCGCGAATTTGCGGCATTTGTCCGGTGAGTCACTTGCTCGCCTCTGCCAAAACGGGCGATAAAATTCAAGCGGTGCGAATCCCTCCAGCGGGCGAAAAGTTGCGACGGATGATGAATTTGGGACAGATTACCCAGTCCCACGCCCTCAGCTTTTTCCACCTTAGCAGTCCCGACTTTTTGTTAGGTTGGGATAGCGATCCGGCGAAGCGAAACGTGTTTGGATTGATCGCTGCCGACCCGGATTTAGCCAGAAGCGGCATTCGCCTGCGCCAATTCGGACAAAAAGTCATCGAACTTTTAGGTGCGAAAAAGATTCACCCGGCTTGGGCAGTTCCCGGTGGCGTGCGATCGCCGTTATCGGAAGAGGGGCAAGATTGGATTCGCGATCGCCTCCCAGAATCTCGCGCCACCATCGAGACGGCATTAAACCTATTTAAAGACCTGCTGGATCGCTTTTCCACGGAAGTCGAAACCTTCGGCGAATTTCCATCCCTATTTATGGGATTAGTCGGTAAAGATGGCTTGTGGGAACACTACGGCGGTCACATCCGGTTTATGGACAGCGAGGGCAATATTGTCGCAGACGGACTCAGCGAAGACGACTATCAAGATTACCTCGGCGAAGCCGTCGAACGCTGGTCCTATCTCAAGTTTCCCTATTACAAACCGTGGGGATATCCCGATGGTATCTATCGGGTGGGACCGTTGGCGCGATTGAATATTTGCTCTCGATTTGGCACGCCCGCCGCCGACAAAGAGTTGCAAGAATTTCGCGATCGCGCTGGAGGTGTTGCCACATCTTCGTTCTTCTATCACTATGCCCGATTAATTGAAATTTTGGGCGCGTTAGAACGCATCGAGCAATTAGTCAACGATCCCGATATTTCCTCGAAACGAACTCGCGCCGAAGCCGGGATTAACAGTTTAGAAGGAATTGGAGTCAGCGAAGCACCGCGCGGCACGTTATTCCACCATTACAAAGTGGATGAAAATGGGTTAATCGAGAAGGTGAACCTAATTATCGCCACGGGACAAAACAACCTGGCGATGAACAAAACCGTCGCGCAGATTGCCAAGCATTACATCCACGACAATGAAATTCCCGAAGGGATGCTCAATCGGGTGGAAGCAGGTATTCGCGCCTTCGATCCCTGTTTGAGTTGTTCGACCCACGCCGCCGGACAAATGCCGTTACACGTGCAATTAATTGGTGCGGACGGTCAAACGATCGATGAGGTCTGGCGAGATTAATTCGACTTGCGGACATTTAGCGTGATTGAAAGCCACTCTTGTTTTAAGGGTGGTTTTTCCCTATTTTGAAGAAGAAATCGTGCCATGGATCGAGTAGAACAATACCGACAAATTATCCGCCAATATCTCGAAGATTTTGCCAGGGATGACTCGGAAGCGCAATGACTCTTCGATCCCCAGCGCGATCGCTATATGGTGATTCATTCGGCTTGGCGTGGAGACTATCGGATTTATGGCTGTGCAATTCACCTCGATCTGATTGATGGAAAAGTCTGGATTCAAAACAACAGTACCGAAGTTGATGTTGACTGCGAACTGACTGACCGAGGAGTCGATCCCAAAGATATTGTCTTGGGATTTAGATCGCCTGCATTTCGAGCAAAATTAGCCGAACTGAGAGGATATTGTTGAGACTAACCGAC
>CAYQUF010000206.1:0-8026 GCA_964420595.1 uncultured bacterium | reverse complement strand
GATATATTGAAACTCGTAATGCCCACCTTTCCCAACGCGATCGCCAGACCTTAACCGTTTACTCGTTTGTTATTAACTTAAAATTAACCAGCCGCGATCGAAATTCAGAGATAATCGAACAGGTGGGCGCAACTTTTTTGTTCGGTAACTCATGTATTTTTTGATACAAACAATGCCCGACCTTCAGGCAACCTCCAGCACCTTATTCGATCGCTTCATTGAAGGCGGTCCCGTCATGTGGCCGCTGCTCCTCCTCTCCATTTTGACATTAACCTGCGCCCTCGATCGCGCCTGGTTTTGGATGCGCCTGTTAAGTCAAGAAGATCGCATCGTTCGCGACGTACTCGATGCTGCGTGTCACGACCTAGATAAAGCCACCGAAATCGCCGAATACGCGCGTTATTTAACCATCGGTCGCTTTCTCCTGGCACCCTTAAGACTCAAACATCCCTCCCCCGAAACCTTCCGATTGGCAATGGAAACAGCGGGAGACAAAGAATTTATCGAAATGCGCAAAGGCGACAAATTACTCGAAACCATTATCGCCGTCGCGCCGTTATTGGGATTGTTAGGAACGGTCACGGGACTGATTGCAACCTTCGACAACCTTAACATCGGCGGAGGTAGCGGAACCAGCGCAGAAGCAACGCAAGCAGCGGCTGGAATTGGCGAGGCGTTAATTACCACAGCGACGGGAACGATCGTGGCAATTTTAGCATTGTTGGTTTATCGAGTTCTCGTTACCTTGCAATCGCGACAAGGGGAAACCGGTGGTAGACGTCACCCTACCCGACGATAGCGTCGAACCCGTCACCGACCCCAATTCCCTCAATTTTCTCACCGTGACCGTCAATCCCGATGGCGAACTCAATGTCAATGGAACGCCAACCCCAAAAGCCAAATTGCTCGAACAAATTCCCGCCTATCTCGACAACAATCCTGACAGCATTGTCTTGCTCGTTCCCGATCCAAAAATGCCATACGAGCAGACCATTCAACTTTTAGCGCAAATGCGAGATACAGGTGGCGATCGCGTTTCTCTGGCAATTGGAGGCGGATCTGAGGCAGAATGAGATGATGAGAGAATCGCGACTCATCAAACTCTCACCATCTCCGTGAAGCTAGAACTTTTTCGGTAACTCGCGATCGACTTCAGGGAAATAGCGGCGAATCACCGAACAATCAAATTGCGACATAATCGAAGACGCGGGTTCGCGTTCGAGCAGAAATTCAAACGCCGCTTCTATGGTTTGCTGCGGCGAAACTTTCCCTTGCGTCCATTGGTCGTAATCCGACTGAGACAGGGTGACGCTGTAATTGCGACTGTCTACCTGCACTTGATAAGACCAACTTCCGTTCTGCTGCGTTTCCGATTGGATATTAATATCAGCCATAACAGTTAACGATCGCGTCACTTCGATTGTCAGGATAACGCGAGATTGCCAAATTGGATCGCCGTTTGGCTTAAGAATCTGAATTTTCGCGATCGCGCGGATCGGTTTTCGACAAGAAAATTCCCGTTCTCGCCGTCTCTTCGTTTGGTTGGGATACTAGCAGGATGGCGTAGGCTTCCAAGGCTTCATTGCTAATTTTATAGAGATTCCCACCGCGATAAATATCGATTTGCTTCATCGTAAATGCAGGGTCAGAAGATTGCAGTTCTTGGCTGATGGTATCGGCGAGGGTTTCGATCGCGATCGGGTTGTCGGTCGTCGAGATCGCATCGAATGTCAAACTCAAATCCCGCTCGTCTAAATCTAAGTTCAAAAATTGGCGCGACTTCCCCAATTGAATTGAACGTATGGTAAACGTAATCTAGTGCCTCGTATTTGGATTGGAGGATTCCACCTGAGTTGACCAGCGAACCGGGATAGTAGGGAAAACTTGACTTCATAGTTTCCCAAGTTTCCGTGCTATTTTGGGAAGCCTCCGTCGGAGTCGAAGTTGGCTAAAGCAGGAACAGTACGATTGTGGCGCGATTTTTGTGGCGAACGAGTCGATTGACGGCGACGCTGCGTTGTTGCTTGGGGAGAAGGAGTCGGAGTTGGCTCCAGAGATGGCGTCGCAGGCGGTTTGCTGGGAGCGACCAGCGTTGTAATCGTGACGGGTTCGTCGTCTGAAATTTCGGGTTCGGCGTCGGAGTCTGGCGGAACGGGAATGGCGAGCAGCACTCCATGCAATTCCACGGAAATTAACAACATGGGTTGTAGGAAAAATCGAAATAATTTAATAGAATATTTGGCGAACTGTCCCAACCCTTTCATGCTAGCCAACAACAAACGTGTCTAACTTAAAATTTAACAAGATAAAAAATAGCGACAAACGATTAGCAATTGAGGGTTAAGAGGTTGTAAGATTAGATTAAGAGTGCAATAGAGCGTTTCCTAGACTCATGAGGTACATCAATCTGGCGCAAATTTCCAAAATTGAGCGATTCTGCTGTACCTCGCCAGACGTGGAACTGCTCTATTATTATTTTAAAGGTAAATTAATTTAAGTTTATCGACATCAATTTTTTAATTAACCTTAAAGATAGGAGCCAAGAAAAGTGAATCAGTTTACAAACAAAAGTACGTTCAAAATATTCCCCATTCAAAGTAAATCGAAAATATTTTGCGATCGCAAAAGACTGTAGGGCAATTTTTAAGAACTTGCGCCCTATCTCCCCATCTCCCTATCCCCTCCCCGAGATTGCATTTTCCCGTCGCCGCCCCGTAAGCTAGGCAGAGTTGGCGCGATCGCAAATTATGACGCATCAAATCATCCTCTACAGCAAGCCAGGGTGTCACCTGTGCGAAGGCTTGCAGGAAAAACTCGAACAAATCCCCGGTCTGAGCGTGGAAATCCGCGATATCAGCACCCGCGATGACTGGTGGCGGGCGTATCAGTACGAGGTTCCGGTGTTGGCTCGTCCCGACTCCGATCCCGCTGGGGAGAACGAACAACCGATTCCCCGTCCGTCGCCGCGATCCTCGGTGAAGCAGTTGACGCAGATGTTACAAAAATATTTCCCCGATTTGGGTACAGAATAGACGCTATATATAAAGGTGCGAGTGAGAGGGTTGCCACATGAAGCTGCGCGAGTTACTCGAGAGCGTGTCCGCTCTGACGCAACGATCCGATAGTCCGGCGTTGGATGCCGAAGTAACCGGATTGAGTACGAATTCCCATGCCTGCGAGCCGGGAAACTTGTTTGTTGGAATGCCGGGAAGCCGCGTCGATGGAGGCGATTTCTGGCAAAGCGCGATCGCGGCGGGAGCGGTGGCGGCGGTAGTGTCCGAATCTGCCGCGCAAAAGCATCCTCCGACTAATGGAGAGTGTGTCATTGCCGTTCCCGACATGACCCTGGCTTGCGCTCAAATTGCCACTGCATTCTACGACTGTCCCGGCGCCAAGCTCAAACTTGCTGGAGTGACGGGAACCAATGGCAAAACGACGACCACCCATTTAATCGAATTCCTGCTCGAACGCGCCGCACAACCGACGGCTCTGTTGGGAACGCTGTACGCTCGTTGGGGCGGATTCAAGCAAACGGCACTCCACACGACCCCATTTCCCATCGACCTGCAACGACAACTGGCGAGTGCGGTCGAAGCTGGGGCAAAATCGGCGGTGATGGAGGTCAGTTCCCACGGTTTGGCTCAAGGACGGGTGTTGGGATGTCCGTTTGAGGTGGCGGTCTTTACCAATTTGACGCAGGATCACCTCGACTTTCACCGCGATATGGACGACTATTTTGCGGCAAAGGCGAAATTATTTGCGCCCGAGTATCTCAAAGGTCGAGCCGTGGTGAATGGCGACGATCCCTACGGACAGCTTTTAATCCAGCAAATTCCGAGCGATCGCGTGTGGCGTTACAGCCTCGAAGACGACACCGCCGACCTCTACGCCAGCAATATCGAATGCGAGCCGGATGGGGTTAAAGGGACTTTGAATACGCCGATGGGCGAAACGGAATTTTACGTGCCCTTGGTCGGTCAGTACAATATTGAAAACTTGCTGGCGGCGGTGGGTGCGGCGTTGCATTTGGGCGTCGAATTAGACACCATTGCGGCGGCGTTGCCCGAGTTTGGCGGGGTTCCGGGACGGATGGAGCGGGTACGAATCGACGAGAATCAAGATATCAGCGTCATTGTCGATTACGCCCATACCCCGGATAGTTTAGACAACTTGCTGCGAGCCGCGCGACCGTTCGTACCGGGTCAGATGGTGTGCGTGTTTGGCTGCGGGGGCGATCGCGATCGCGCCAAACGTCCGATGATGGGAAAAATTGCCGCCGAACTGTCCGATCGCGCCATCGTAACGTCGGATAACCCGCGCACTGAAGATCCCGATCGCATTATTCGGGATATCTTAGAGGGAATCCCCGATGCGGTCGAACCCATTGTCATTGCCGATCGCGCTGCAGCCATCCGCGAGGCGATCGCTAACGCGCAACCGGGAGACGGGATCTTAATTGCGGGGAAGGGTCACGAAGACTATCAAATTTTGGGTACCGAAAAAATCCACTTCGACGATCGCGAACACGCCCGAGCCGCACTGTCGGCGCGATCGTTAACTTTAGCATAGGGAAAAACCGACATTGACGGGCAAATGGCGTATAGTGGTAATGCCATCAGGGGTGGGCGGTCGAATTCGCTTGATGTTGCCGAATAGTATCGATAATGAGTCCACACCCCACCCAAGACCGATCGTTATACGAAATTGCCCTCAGCGTCGATCCGCTGCCGCACTCGGTGCAAGTCAGTCCGGCTACGCTGCGATCGCTCGTCGAAATTTGGCTCGATTGGGCGATCGAGCAGAAAGTGGCGGCGACGTTGTGGGCAAAATTGCCGCGCCACGATTCCTGGTTCAAACCCTTGCAACGCTACCACCAGCGATCGGGAACGGCGCATACCATTTACTTGTTTCAGGGGGCAAACGCCCCATCGAGCGAGGAGTTTCCCTCGGGGGAATCCACCGCCGCTCGATCTATCCCGACGCGAGAATTTTGCCGATCGCTCTCCGACGATGGTACCCTGTTAGTTGGCGACGAAGATCGCGATCGCGCCGAGGTTGCGGGCAACTCGCAAGTGTATGCGCTCGACTTGTCCTCCGACAGTCCCCTGCGACGAGAGTATTTTCTCCTGATTCACTCAGAAACGTTCTGCGGTCTGATTTTAGCCCACCGTCCGCGATCGGCTCGACAAGAAAACCAAGTCGGACAGCGCACGCCACCGTTACTCGCCCTGTGTTCCATCGACGGACACACCTTGGAGCGCATCTTAACCGAGTTGCAACGCGCCACCCAACCCGATCCTGCCGCATTGGGCGATTGGACGGGCGAATTTCCCTTTCCCCATTCTCAGGAGCGGGTGATGCTGACCCACCTGTGGAACCGCCAAATTCAACAGCAAGAGCAGGTTTGGCGCAACGCCAATCGCGATCGCAAACAAGCCGAGCGCACCCAAACCTTACAGCGACAAAATGAAGAATTGCTCGAACTCATCCGGGAAAAAGACGACTTTCTCGACAACTTGGGACAGCAATTGCGCGCACCCCTCGCCAACATGAAAACGGCACTATCGCTGTTGGATTCTTCCAGTCTCAAAGCCGCGCAACGCCAGCGTTACCTACAACTGCTCCATACCGAGTGCGAGCGTCAGACCTCGTTAGTCAACGGACTGCTGGATCTGGTGCGGCTGGATTTTGACGTAGAGCGAATCGTCGTACAACCGCTGCACCTCGGCGAAATTGTCCCCGGTGTCGTCAGTACCTATCAACCCCTCGCGCGGGAGCAAGGGGTGATGCTGGCGTACACCGTTCCCGCCGATTTACCCCCCGTGGCGTGTGCGAACGAATGGCTGAAGCAAATCGTGATTCGCTTGTTGCAAAACGGGATTAAATTTACCCCGCGCGGCGGACAGGTTTGGGTTCGTGCCAAACAGCAAGGCGATTACGTCCAACTCGAATTCCGCGATACGGGAATTGGCATTCCGCACAATGAAATTCCGAAGATTTTCGATCGGTTTTATCGCGGTCGAGAAGGTGCCGATCTCGATCCCAGCGGTGCGGGATTGGGGTTGACGATCGTGCAGCAGTTACTATTGCGCTGCGGCGGTTCGATCTCGGTGCGCAGTCGCGTGTCCCAAGGGTCGGTGTTTAATGTCTTGCTGCCGATTTATCATGACGGCAATGGCGATCGCCCGGAGGCGAGGGAATAGGGTGGGATGTCCAGTATTTTCCATCATTTAGCTAACGACAAACCTTATTCCAAGGGTAAGAAAATCGTCAACACCTCACCTTGATGGGGACGATTGCGTACGATTAACTTACCGCCAAGGGCTTGGAATAGATTTTTCGTTACCGATAAATTGAGACTGAGATTGCCCGTTTCCGGTTGGAACATCAAGAGATTGCCAAGGGATTTCAATTGCGAGGCAACGCCGTTATTTCCATTACAATTGGTTTGCGATTTGAGCTGTAATTTAATTTGCGATCCGGCGAGCATCACTTGAACTTCGACGTGGCTACCACTGGGAAGCGTGCTGGTGTAGTTTTCAATTGCCCCCGTCAACACGCGATCGAGCAAGTTCGGATCGCTGACCACCGACGGCATATGCTGCGGTAACAACACGTCGAGGGTGAGATTGCGGCGGCTGGCTTGTTTTTGCCAGCGAGGAATGCAGCAGTCGAACACTTGCGATAGCGGCGTTGACGTCAATTGAACTGGAGATCGCGCGGTTTCGCAGGTTTCGATTTCCACGGCGCGGAAAATCAGGTCGAAGCGATCGATTTGCTCGGTACACTCGCGATCGATCGTTTCCAGGCGTTTGGTCACCTTCGCATCGAGGTCTTTGCGCCGCAACAGCAGTCGCGTCAGGGTGCGAATCGTCGTCAGCGGCGTGCGGACTTCGTGAGCGATCGCCTGAAGTAATTCCACGTCGGGAGCTGCTTGCGGTTGGGGATTCGCCGCCACCGATGGGTGTTTGGCTTTAACGCCTTTCACGTGCAACTGTCGGCGCAACTTGGGCCAGTCGAGGTTGGATTTCGCCACTTTGCTGCCCTGGGAGCGGGTTTCGACCGTATTGCGCGGTAGCGGACGCAGGGGTCGGCGCACAGATCTCGCCGCGCGATCGCTCGGTGCGTCTTGACTCAAATGTTGCAGCAGCAACTGCGAAAACCGCATCACCGTTTTATAGTGGGGCGCGATCGGAGGAAACTGTTCGACCAAGGCGGCGATGGCCCCGATCTGGTGCGGGTTGTGTTGCAAGACGCGCGATCGCAGCGAGATCCAGCTCTGACGGACCGCATCCGGCTCGAAGGAAAACTGAAATCTCGGCTCTCCCGCCGCGTCGCGACCTAAGACCATCACCAAGCTAAACTCGGGAGTCAGCACCAAGCAAAACGGTTCTGCTGAGGTCGGATCGGTGTTGGGAACCGGCAAAATCCGCGATTCGGGAAACGCCGACACCGGACAGGCAACCCCGCCGGGTAATAATTGAGACGGCAAGCGTGGCGTTGAATGGTGCGGTTGCGACGCAAACGTCCAACTGGCAAAATCTCGCACCAGATCCCGATGGCTGAGAATTGGCGTTGGTCCGGCTAAGACGACTCCCGCAGGACGCGATTGCGACGATCGCCCTTGCGACAGTAGAGTATTCAATGCCGCGATCGCCCCTCGCCATTGTCCTTCGGCATGATATTGAGTCTGATTTGCCGGATTCATCTGCACCTCAGCCTTGCTCTCGTCCGCGCCACTAAGCGCCAGTACGTCACTGAGGGTTTTTAATACTTCAGCCACCGAAAATTCCCCCTCTGTAGCCAATAATCTATACTTAGAACTCTATATTTAGCAATATTGTTAAGCGGGTACAGTTAATCCCATACCATCAGCCTATCGGCAGAGGCGAAAAATAGACATTCGCACCAACCGAACCAACGTCTCGCGATTTCCGCTCGGTTTACAAATCGTTATCGTTCCCCCAAGTTCTAAATAAGGCAAAATAGAGGCAGTTTGTCGAAACGGTCGCCGAAAACACCATGC
>CAYQUF010000205.1:5703-8038 GCA_964420595.1 uncultured bacterium | reverse complement strand
GTGGGAATTGCCAACATTACCATCGCCTCAGTCATCGAACGGACGCCAGAAATTGGCTTGCGACGCGCCTTGGGTGCCACCCGTGCTGACATCATGCTGCAATTTATCTTAGAAGGAACGCTGTTGAGCATTGTCGGAGGCGCGATCGCGATCGCCTCGGTTCACGGCTTGACGGTGATTGTCAGCAATACGTTTGAATTACCTTACGAATTTGATTCCCAAACAGCAGTTTTGGCATTAGGATCGGCGTTAGGTATCGGGATTGGTGCGGGATTTTTCCCAGCTCTGCAAGCGAGTAAACTGGATCCGGTCGATGCCTTGCGATCGCAATGAGGAAGACGGGGAAGCCTGATGCAAAATCGAGTCAATTCCAAATTAATTGCAGGCGTGGCGATGTTCTCCGCTGCGTTCGGAACCCTCTGCACCCTCGCCTTGGTTGGCGACTCGAATCCCTCGAAAACGGCATCCGCCAGCCAGCCTCCCGCTCCCACCGCGAGCGCGATCGAACCACCCCCGCAACCCGTGCAAATTGCGCCGTATCGAGCTGAGAAGCAACAAAAACGCGCGATCGCCTCTATTCCCGCCTCTCCTCCTCCACCGCGAACTCGTCCCAAATCGCCCCCCGCATCGCCATCTTCCTCGCGCCAACGCCGTCCATCGCCCTCTCGTTCGACCCGACCCAAACCGCCAAAACCGCCAAAACCGCGCGATCGGGTCGCTGTCTCTTCTCCAACCGCAACCGTGACCGAAACCGAATCGGCGCGATCGCCCCAACCCATTGCAGCCGATTACGACCTCGCCACCAAACAAGCGGCTCCCCCCGAACCCGCGCAACCGGAGGTCAAACCGACGCCCGAATCGGATGAAACGCCAAATCGCGATCGCCCCCAACTCGAACTGACCTTACCCGATGCTGTGGCGATCGCCTTACAAAACAATCGCGACATTAAAAATGCTTATTTGCGGCGAATTCTCGATCGCCAAGATTTAGCCCGAGCCGAAGATAAATTCGTCCCCAATTTTACGCCGCGAATTTCGGTTTCGCTCGATCGCAACGATCTCGGTTTCGACACGTTCACTCAGGAACGTCTAGAAGCTGCGGCGACGGTATCCGTCTTACTTCCGACGGGGGCGCAAGTTGAAGCGGGTTTAGACGGTCGCGGTGTTTTGCAAACCGGGAGCGATTTGCTCGGTCAAGACCTCGAAATTAGCGTGACGCAGCCCCTCGCGCGTAATTTTGGCATTGACGTCAATCGGGCTTCGGTAAAGCAAGCCAGACTGCAAGAGCGCATCAACATTTTAACTTTAAAATCTACGTTGATCGGGACGGTTAACAGTACAATTTCTGCCTATCGAAACTTGCTACAAGCGCGCGAACAAGTCAGTATCGAACAGCGATCGCTCCAAGGCGCGCAGAGGCAATTAGAAATAACCCAGGGACTGATCGATGCCGGACGATTGCCCCGAGTCGATATCGTTCAAGCCGAAACCAATGTTGCCAATCGGCAAGTTAGCTTAGAAAACGCACAAAATCAAGTCGAACAAAGTCGTCTCGATTTAATTGATATCCTCGACATCGATCGCAGTTATGATTTAGTCCTGGAAGAATTGCCAACTGTAACAGAAGTTTCGTTAGATCCTGAAAGATTACAACAATTAGCCCTCGAAAATAATCCAGACTATTTACAATCTCAGCTAATACTCGAACAAACGAAGACTGACTTGTTACTTGCCGAAAACGAACAGCGCTGGAATGTAGATTTACAAACTAGCTATACCAATAATGTTGCTACTCTCGGCGAAGATACCTCAGACTTCCGAGCTGGATTAGTAGTGACCCGCGATTTTGGAAATCTCAATATCGAGCAGGCGGTCGAACGCGCTCGAGTACAACTCCAACAAGCTCAGAACACCTTACAAGAACGCCAAGAAAGTTTGACGATTGAGGTCAACAATCGCATTCGGGACGTTCGCTCCAATCGACGACAGGTGGAACTCGCGCGTCGCGCCACTCAATTAGCCGAGCAACGGTTAGAAAACGAAAAGGAAAAACTCACGTTAGGTGTGGAAAATGTCAGGCTGATCGATATTTTAAACTTTGAAGACGAGTTAGCCGCAGCACGAGGACGAGAACTCAGCGTTATTGTTGCTTACCTCAATTCAATTACGCGACTGGAACAGACGGTGGGAATTACGTTAGATCGGTGGAACGTACAAATCGATCGAGAGCCATCTGACAATTGATTGAAAAGGGACGTGAAGATGACACAACCCGTTATCATTCGCGGTTTAGAAGTTGCCGATTCCGACGCGATCGCGGATATTTTACTCTCGC